>JBGPYP010000005.1:0-22944 GCA_041493285.1 Casimicrobiaceae bacterium | reverse complement strand
CGGTCGACGCGGTTCTCGCCGAGATCGGCGCGGCCGATGTGGCGCAGATTCTGGTCCTGAACAAATGCGAGGCGGTGGGGCTCGCGCCCGGCGTCGAGCGCGACGAATATGGTAAGATTCGCGCCGTCCGCTTGAGCGCGCTCACCGGCGCGGGCGTGCCGGAATTGGCCGCAGCGCTGGTCGAGCGGTTCCCGCGCGGCGCCCGGGACATCCCGCGCCGGGCGGCGACCGCGTGGCTCGCTTGAGCGGCAGCACCTTTGCCACCGCCCACACCCGCCACCTAGGCAGACTGATACAGAACCCCTCATGAGCCGCGTTTCGGACGAGATGGCCCCGGATGCAAGGCGCGAGCCGCGTCGAATAGCTGTCGCATATTCACAAGGCGAGCAACGCCGCAGGCGGGGCCCTCATTTGTCAAATGAGCGTCGAAACCCGGTCGGCAGCGGCTTGGCGGGCGGTCTGCATTGTCGCGGCTCGCTCGTGCGCGATCGAGCACACGTCGCTCACCGCTTCGCGCATCCCATCCCGCCAAGCCGCTGCACGGCCACGACGGGTTCTGCATCAGCCTGCTAGACCCAAGTCGCCGCCGGCCCTCCGCCATGTCGCTCAACGATCCGCAATGGGGTAAGCGCGGCCGCAGCGGACCGCCCGATCTGGACGAGATCTGGCGCAACGTCAACCGTCGGGTCAACGAGCTGTTCGGCCGCCGCGAACCGGATGAGGGCGAGCCCGGCGGGCCGCCGCGCTCGGGTTTTCCGCTCGGCGGTGCGGGACTCCTCGTCGCGCTGGTGTTCGTCGTCTGGCTCGCCAGCGGCTTCTACATCGTCGACGAGGGCCGGCGCGGCGTGGTGACGCGTTTCGGCAAGTACACCGAAACGACCTCGCCCGGACCGCGCTGGCACCTCCCGTTCCCGATCGAGACCGTCGAGGTCATCGACTTCTCCAAGATCAAGACCGTCGAGATCCACGGCAACACGCCCGCGAGCCGCTCGGCGCGAGGCCTGCTGCTCCTGACCGATGACGAGAACATCACCGATGCGCTGTTCGCCGTGCAATACCGGCTGAAGGACGCCAAGGACTACGTGTTCAACACCAAGAATCCGGACGACGTTCTCGTGCAGGTCGCGTCGACGGCGATCAGCGAGGTGGTCGGCCGCAGCCAGATGGACTTCGTGCTCTACGAGGGGCGCGGCGAAGTCGCGAGAAAAACCGAGACGCTGATGCAGGAGATGCTCGATCGTTACGGCACCGGCATCCAGATCCAGAGCGTTTCGCTGCAGGACGCGCAACCGCCCGAGCAGGTCCGTCCCGCGTTCGACGACGCGGTCAAGGCGGGCCAGGATCTCGAGCGGCAGAAGAACGAGGGACAGGCCTACGCCAACGACGTCGTGCCGCGCGCCCGCGGCATGGCGTCGCGCCTGCTGCAGGAGGCCGACGGCTACAACGCGCGGGTGACCCAGGAAGCGGAAGGCAACGCGAGCCGCTTCAAGCAGATCCTGGTCGAATACAACAAGGCGCCGGCCGTCACCCGCGAGCGGCTGTATCTCGACATGATGCAGTCGGTGCTCGGCAACACCAGCAAGGTTCTCGTCGATCAGAAGGGCGGCAACAGCCTGCTCTATCTTCCGCTCGACCAGTTGCTCAAACAGGCGCAGGCTGGCGCAGGTGCGGTCGCCGCGAGCACCGATGCCGCGCGTGCCGCGCCGCCGCCCGACGCCGCGGTCCCTCTCGACCCGGGCCGCGCGCGCGAGCTGCCGCGCGGCCGCGAACGCGGAGACAGCCGATGAAATCCGCGGTCCCGGTCATCGCGCTCGTCGTTGCGGCGCTCCTCGTGCTGTCGCAGTCGATCTACACGGTCGACCAGCGCCAGTACGCGATCAAGTTCCAGCTTGGCGAGTTCATCGACGCCAAGACCGATGCCGGCATTTACTTCAAGGTGCCGCTGCTGCAGAACATCAAGTTCTACGACAAGCGCATCCTGCTGCTCGACGCACCGCGGCCCGACCGCATCACGACCTCGGAAAAGAAACCGCTCAACGTCGATTTCATCGCCTATTGGCGCATTGTCGACGTGCGCAAGTATTACCAGAGCGTCGGCGGCGATGATGACGCCTCCAAGCAGGATGCCGCCAAGCAGCGGCTGGCGCAGACGATCCGCGCGATTCTCGGCCAGGAGATCAACAAGCGCACGATCCACGATGCAATCTCTGCCGAGCGCGACAAGATCATGACCACGACGCGGCAACGCGCCGACGCCGACGCTAAGCAGATCGGCGTTGAGATCGTCGACGTGCGGCTGCGCCGGGTCGAGTTGCCGGAAGAAGTGCTGGCGCAGGTCTATCAGCGCATGGAGTCCGAGCGCAAGCGCGTCGCCAACCAGCTGCGCTCGCAGGGCGCCGCGGATTCCGAGAAGATCCGCGCTGACGCCGATCGCCAGCGCGAGGTGATCCTCGCCGACGCGTACCGGCAGGCGCAGAAGACGAAGGGCGACGGGGATGCGAAAGCAACGGCAATCTACGCCGCCGCGTACGGGCAGAATCCCGAGTTCTACGCCTTCTACCGCAGCCTCGAGACCTACAAGGCGACGTTCCGAAGCAAGAGCGACTTGATGGTGCTCGATCCGAGCTCCGAGTTCTTCCAGTACCTGAAACAATCCGGCGGTGGCAAGAGCACGCCGCGTCCCGGCACCAAGTAGCCACCGGGCCGAAGGAGCGAGCGGTGCCGGAAACGTTCCTGGCCGCGTGTGCGCTGGTGCTCGTGCTCGAAGGGCTGCTCCCACTGGTCGCCCCCGGCGCGTGGCGCGACGCGTTCCGGCGCCTTACTGAGCTTACCGATGGCCAGCTGCGCTTCGTTGGCTTACTCTCGATCGCTATCGGATCCATCCTCCTAGTTACTCTTTATGCGTAAGTGGGTGTTGCCGGAGTATATCGACGATATCCTCCCCGCCGAAGCGGAGCGGATCGAGAGCTTGCGCCGCACGCTGCTCGATCACTTCCGCGGCCACGGCTACCGCCTCGTGCAGCCGCCGCTGGTCGAGCACCTGGAGTCGCTGCTCACCGGGACCGGCCACGACCTCGAGCTGCAGACGTTCAAGGTCGTCGACCCTCTCTCCGGGCGATTGCTGGGGGTTCGCGCCGACATGACTCCGCAGGTCGCGCGCATCGACGCGCATCTGTTGAACGAGCCCGGCGTGACGCGGCTGTGCTACGCCGGCAGCGTGTTGCGAACCGTCGCGAGCGGTCTCTCGCAGTCGCGCGAAGTACTGCAGATCGGCGCCGAGCTTTACGGCGATCCGGACATCGGCGCCGACAAGGAAGTACTGGGGTTGCTGCTGTCCTCGCTCGAAGCGGTGGCGGTGCGCGGGCTGCACCTCGATCTCGGCCACGTCGGTGTGTATCGTGCGCTGGCTAACGGCGCGCGCATCACCGGCAACGACAGCGACACGGAGCTGTTCGCCGCTATGCGCACGAAAGATGCTCCTGCTGTAGCCGAACTCACCGCGAGGCTTCCCAAGGCGTGGCGCGACGCGTTCGTCGCCCTGCCGACGCTGTACGGACCGGCGGACGAGGTGCTGGCCGCGGCGCGCGAGCGGTTGCCCGACACGCCTTCGATCGCGGCGGCGCTCTCCGCGCTCGCGACGCTGGCGCAGGCCGCGCGCGATCGCGTCGAAGCCTTGCATATCGATCTCGCTGATCTGCGCGGTTATCACTACCAGAACGGCGCGAGCTTCTCTGTGTTCACCGCCGGCGAACCCAACGCCATCGGCCGCGGCGAGCGTTACGACGGCATCGGCAAGGCGTTCGGCCGCGCGCGCCCGGCGACCGGGTTCACGCTGGACCTGCGCCAACTCGCCGGGCTGGGGTCAGATACGAATTTCCGCGTGACCGATCGTTAGCCGTATGGCCGGAGCGGAAATTCATGTCTGACCCCAAAGGCAAGAACGTCGTCGTCATCGGCACCCAGTGGGGCGATGAAGGGAAAGGCAAGGTCGTCGATTGGCTGACCGAGCACGCGCAGGGCGTGGTCCGCTTCCAGGGCGGTCACAACGCGGGCCACACGCTGGTCATTGCCGGCAAGAAAACCGTGTTGCGCCTGATTCCCTCGGGAATCCTTCGGCCTTCGGTGCGCGTGTATCTGGGCAACGGCGTGGTCGTTGCGCCGTCCGCGCTGTTGCAGGAAATCGCCGAGCTGGAAGCCGCCGGCATCGAGGTGCGCTCGCGGCTCGCGATCTCTCCGGCGTGCCCGCTGGTGCTGCCGTATCACGTCGCGCTCGATCAGGCGCGGGAAGCCGCGATGGGCGACACGCGGATCGGCACGACCGGTCGCGGCATCGGGCCTGCGTACGAGGACAAGATCGCGCGCCGCGCGCTGCGCGTGCAGGATCTATTCTATCCGGATCGCTTCGCGGCGAAGCTCGAGCGCGTGCTCGAGTACCACAACTTCGTGCTGACGCAGCACTTCAAGTGCGCCGCCGTCCCCTTCCGCGAGACGCTCGACGCCGCGCTCGCCGCAGCACCCGCGATAGCGCCGATGGTCGCCGACGTGGCCGCACTGCTGCAGGCCGCGCGGCGTGCCGGCGAGTCGCTGCTGTTCGAGGGCGCGCAGGGCGCGCTGCTCGACATCGATCACGGCACGTATCCGTATGTGACCTCGTCGAACTGCCTCGCCGGCGCCGCCGCCCCGGGGGCGGGCATCGGGCCGCAGATGCTCGATTACGTCCTCGGCATCGTCAAGGCGTACACGACGCGCGTGGGCACCGGGCCGTTCCCGACCGAGCTCACCGATGACATCGGCGCGCGCCTTGCCAAGCGCGGCAACGAGTTCGGCTCGGTCACCGGACGCCCGCGCCGCTGCGGCTGGCTCGACATTCCGGCGCTCGCGCGCTCGTTCCAGTTGAACGGCGTCAACGGCTTGTGCATCACCAAGCTCGACGTGCTCGACGGCCTGGCGTCGATCAGGATCTGTACCAGCTATCGCGTTGCCGGCGAGCCGGTCGCGCTGCTGCCGACCGGCGCCGAAGCGGTCGCAGCCTGCGAGCCCGTCTACGAGGAGCTGCCAGGATGGAGCGAGAACACCTTTGGCGTGAAAAGCTTCGATGCGCTACCGCCGACCGCGCGAGCGTATCTCCGCCGCATCGAGACGCTCACCGGCGCGCCGATCGCGATGGTCTCGACCGGGCCCGAGCGCGACGAGACGATCCTCGTGCACCACCCCTTTCACTAAAACGACGCCGGGAACAACAACATGACCCTCAACGTCAGCTGGGAGCAGTACAACACGCTGGTCGAGCGCCTGGCACTCGCCGTATGCGACTCGGGCTGGCGTTTCAACCAGATTATCTGCATCGCGCGCGGCGGCTTGCGCGTGGGCGACGTGCTGTCGCGAATCTTCGAGGTTCCGCTGGCGATCCTCTCGACGCACTCCTACACGTCGGAAGGCGGCATGTTGCGTGGGCAACTGGTGATCGCCGAGCACATGACGATGACCGCGCCGCGGCTCGGCGAGCGCGTGCTGCTCGTCGACGACATGGTCGATTCCGGCCACACGCTCGACACCGTCTTCCGAGCGCTGCCGCAGCGCTTCCCCCATATCGTCGATATACGGACCGCGGTCGTCTGGTACAAGGCCTGCTCGGTGTTCAAGCCGGATTACTGCGTCGAATACCTCGCCGACAGCCCGTGGATTCATCAGCCGTTCGAGCTGTACGACACGCTGCGGCCGGAGGCGCTCCGGGTGCGGGTCGGCGGCGCTGCGGCGTCGCGCGAGGCGTAGACCCGAGACCGCTGCTATTTCGACTGCACGAAGGCAGCGACCGCCTGGATCTCCGCCGGCGTCAGATCCTTGACGATGCCGTGCATAACCGGCGCCGCGCGAACCAGCGACTGGATGTAATTGATCTGCTTGGTCACGTACTTCGCGTGCTGTCCAGCGAGCCGGGGGAAGTCGGCGAAGCCTTCGGCATTCGCGCCATGACAGGAGATGCAGGCGGGAATACCTCGTCCCGGCACTCCCTTTTCGAACAGTTCCCTGCCCCTGGCGACGACGCCCGGATCGCTGCTGCGGCCGGGCGCAGGCGGCTGCTCGGCGTAGTACGCGGCTATGCCGCCGATGATCGTCTCGTCGAGGTTGCCGGCGATCCCCCACATGAAATCATGGGCGTCCTTTTCCGAGCGGACCATCTTGCGGAACGCGTCGATCTGGCTCTCGAGGTAACCCCGGCGCTGCGCGGCAAGGATCGGGAATTCCGGTGAGGTGCTGATGCCGCGCGGCCCGTGACAGGTCGAGCAGAGGTTCACGGCCTTCTCCTCGCCCGCCTTCCGCGCGGCTGCCGGGATCTCCGCCGCCGTGCTCTGCGCGCCAGAAGGGAACGCTAAGCTCGACAAAGCCACACAGACAATCGCAGAGCAGATGCGCTTCATGGTCGATCTCCACGTTCGCGACACACCGCCATCGATGGCGTGACACACGGCCCACTTTGACGCGCGGTCAGAATGCGACCCATACATTGAAGAAGAGCGTGTTGTTGTCGCGCGCGTTGCGCCCATTGCCGTCGTAATTCGTCGACGCGCCATCGAACTTGTTGTAGGCCGTGTATTGCAGCATCAATCGGACGTTCTGAATCGGCAGATAGTCGAGTTCGGCGATCCACCCGGTGCTGTCCGGCCTCATGGCATTGCCGTCGGGATCGGTCCCGTACAGGCCGCTGTCGGCGCTGCCGGTGGTCGAGAAGTACGCGAGCGTCCCGCCGTACTTGCGGTCGTGATAGTAGGTCGCCTTGGCCTTGAACGTGCGCAGCGTATCGCTCGCATTGGCCGGCGTGGGCCCGGCCCCGATCCCCGCGCCCGTCGCGGCCGTGACCGGGAAGCTCGCGTCGTACGACTGCTTTTCGTGAATGTACGTCGCTTGCGCGGTGAAGGTGTGCGGGTCCGTGATGTACTGGTACTGCGCGTCGAGCGCGATGTCGCGGAAGCGGTCCGTCGGCGTCGACGTATCGAAGTTGCTCGGATAGCGATCGATGATCATCCCATAAGCGCCGACCATGATCGAATTCGGGCCCCAATCATGACTGTATGCTAGACGCCAGTACGGGTTGTAGCCCTTGAGCGCGGCGACACCGCCGTCGGTATGAATGTCCTGTCCTTGCCGCAGAATCGAGAACGCGCCGTCGGCGGTGCGATAGAACGACATTTCGGCATAGAGTGTCTTCTGCCACCATAAATACCCGCCGAGTCCCGCGACCTGCTGTCCCAGCCCGCCGTCGATCTGCGTCGCGGCGGCAGGGGTGTTGGCGAGCGGCGCTCCGGTGAACGGAAACCCGAAGGCCGGCGTGCTGTTCCAGGCATCCTGCGTGGTCGGATTGTTGTGCAACGTCGCGCCGTAGATCAGCTCCGGCTCGGCGGCACCGGCACTGCTGTAGCGGCCGACGATCCGGAGGTCGGTGTTGTCGATGCTGCCGTGACCGCCAAGTGTGCCGTCGGCGGTCGTCGCGAGATTGTCATAGCTCCACTGGATGAACGCGCCGATATTGTCGTTGACCTTGGTCGCGAGAAACAGGCTCGCGCCGCTGAAGACGATGCCATTGTTGCGCTGGGTGACGGGGACACTCTCACCGGTTTCGGGGTCAGTGGCGTGATTGTTGCGCGTCGACGTGACGGACGCCTGCGCCATCACGGCAACCGGGACGTAGTTCATGCCTTCCGCGGAGAACGCCGTCTTGCCGATGGTGTAACCGGTGAGCTTGAAGTAGCGCCCGTACGGCGTCAGCTCGGGAAAGCTCACGTGACACGCGATGCACTCCTGGCCGGTCTGGTGAGCGTACGACGGTACGGCGTCGGCCTGCCCGATCGATGCGCCAATCATCACGATCGTGGCGGTGTGGCCCAAGGCCTTCACTACATTCCGCGTGAGCATTGCCGACCCCTTTCTCGGACTCGCTTGGGCGAACCGTCCTTTTGGCGTTCGCCACCATGGCACAGGGTGCCGCCGGTGCATGCGAACACTACACACTCCCCGGGGCCGCTTGCATGATCTAGGTCAAACTATGCAGCAAGGCGTTCACGCGAGCGCGGCGCGGAAAGATGCTATCTTGGTGCCCAGAAGAGGACTCGAACCTCCACAGTGTTGCCACCGCTAGGACCTGAACCTAGTGCGTCTACCAATTCCGCCATCTGGGCAAGTGTTTGATTTTATAAGCGGGCCACATCCTTGTCAAAGAAGCCGTCGCTGGCAAAGCGCAACCGCGACACCGGCGAATCTTCCGATCAGCCCGGAGCGCGGGAACCCGTGAGTGCAATGTCCACCCCCGAGCGGCGGACCCGGCGCGGGCGCGCCGGCGTCGCGGTCGACATTCCATCGCGCGAACGCATCATCGAACATCTGCGTGAGCACGGTGTGCCGATGCGCGCCGACGACCTCGCGCCAGCACTCGGCGTACATGGCGCGGCGGAGAGCGAGGCGTTCGCCGGACGGCTCGCGGCGATGGAACGCGACGGGCAGCTGATGACCAACCGCAAGGGAGCGCTCTGCGTCGTCGCCAAGCTCGACCTGGTCACCGGCACGATCCAGGGCCACCCGGACGGTTTCGGATTTCTCGTGCCCGACGAGGGCGGCGCCGACGTGTTTCTGTCGCCCGCGGAGATGCGCAAGGCACTGCACGGCGATCGCGTCACCGCGCGGCCGACCGGTGTCGACCGGCGCGGCCGGCCCGAAGGCACGATCGTCGACGTGCTCGCGCGCGCCAACCGGGAAGTCGTCGGCCGGCTCTACGAAGATCGCGGCATCTGGTTCCTGGTCGCCGAAAACAAGCGCATCAACCAGGACATTTTGGTGCCTCCGGACCTGCGCGGCGATGCCGGTCCGGGACAGGTCGTCATCGCCGAACTGATCGAGCAGCCCTCGACGCACCGCGAAGCGCTGGCCAGGGTCGTGCGAATTCTCGGCAATTACGCCGATCCCGGCATGGAGATCGAGATCGCGTTACGCAAACACGATCTGCCACACGAGTTCTCGACACCGGCGAAGCGACAGGCCGCGCGGCTGCCGTCCGAGGTGCGCAGTGCCGACCGCCAGGGCCGCCTCGATCTCACCCATCTGCCGCTGGTCACGATCGATGGCGAGACGGCGCGGGATTTCGACGACGCGGTGTATTGCGAGCGCACTAGCAGGGGTTTCCGCCTGATCGTGGCCATCGCCGACGTCAGTCATTACGTGCACGACGGCGATGCGCTCGACCGCGACGCGCGCGAGCGCGGCACGTCGGTGTACTTTCCCCGCCGCGTCATCCCGATGCTGCCGGAGGCGCTATCGAACGAGCTGTGCTCGCTCAAGCCTGCGGTCGATCGTCTGTGCATGGCCTGCGACATCACCGTCGACGCGGACGGGAATATCGGTGGCTACCGGTTCCATCCCGCAATCATCCACTCGCGTGCGCGGCTGACGTACACGCAAGTCTGGGATTGGCTCTCGCACCCGGCGCAGGCGCGGACGAAGGACGCGCGGGCATTGCTGCCGCATCTCGAGAACCTGTACGCGCTGTACAAGACGCTCGCCGCGGCGCGCGCCCGCCGCGGAGCGATCGACTTCGATACCCTCGAGCTTGGCATGGAGTTCGACGCGCACGGCAAGATCGAGGCGATCGTACCGGTGCCGCGCAACGATGCGCACAAGATCATCGAGGAATGCATGCTCGCGGCCAACGTGTGCACGGCCGGATACCTAGCCGCGCGGAAGCACCCGGCACTCTTCCGGATCCACGAGGGGCCCACGCCGGAAAAGCTCAAGGCGTTGAAGGAGTTTCTCGCCGGTTCAGGACTGTCGCTCTCCGGCGGCGACACACCGACGTCGGCCGACTACGCGGAGCTGCTGGCGAAGATACGCGATCGACCCGATGTGAACCTGCTGCAGACCGTGCTGCTACGCTCGCTTCAGCAGGCGGTCTACGGGCCTGACAACGTCGGCCATTTCGGTCTGGGCTACGACGCATACACACATTTCACCTCGCCGATCCGCCGCTATCCCGACCTGCTCATCCATCGCTGCGTCAAAGCCTGCCTCGCTGGCACGCGCTACCATCCAGCCGGCGGGTCGTGGCCGGAGCTCGGCGTGCACTGCTCGCAGACCGAGCGCCGCGCCGACGACGCGACGCGCGATGTCGAGAACTGGCTCAAATGCTACTTCATGCAGGACCGCGTCGGTGAGACGTTCGCGGGAACCGTCAGCGGCGTTACGCACTTCGGATTGTTCGTGACGCTCGACGGGCTCAACATCGACGGTCTGGTGCACGTCACCGAGCTCGGCAGCGACTACTTCCACTTCGATGCGATCCGCCACGCGCTGGTCGGCGAACGCACGGGCAGGTCATGGCGGCTCGCCGACCGCATCACCGTCAAGGTAGCGCGCGTGGATCTCGAGCAGACGAAGATCGATTTCGTGCTGACGGACGCCGATGCGGCGGCGGCTGGCCCGCGAAAGAAGGCGCGGCAGGGCGGGAAGCCTCGAACGCGCACCACCTAGCGCCGATGCCGCCCGCGACCGATACCCTCGTTGCCGACCTCGTTGTACAGGCGCCCGATATCGACACCCCCGCGCTGAAGGCATTGGCGCGACTCTCGGGAACTGAGCGCATCGTCGCGCTCCCCGGCGCCGCCACGCAGGCGTTTCGGCTTGCGCGCGCGGGTAATCGCGATGCCGTCGCGTCGTTTTGCGACGAGGCCGGCGTCGACTTCGCCTTCGTGCCGAGCGATCGGCGCCTCGACCGGGTGCGCCTCGTTGCTTTCGACATGGATTCGACGCTGATCACGATCGAGTGCATCGACGAGATCGCCGACATGCAGGGCATCAAGGCGGATGTGGCGGCGATTACGGCGAGCGCGATGCGCGGTGAAATCGACTTCCGCGAAAGCCTGCACCGGCGCGTTGCGCTGCTCGCGGGCCTGTCGATCGCCGCACTGGAGCGCGTTTACGCCGAGCGGCTGCGTCTTTCGCCAGGGGCCGAACGCATGCTCGCCGGATTCAAAAGCGCCGGAGCCAAAACACTGCTCGTCTCGGGGGGATTTACGTTCTTCACCGATCGGCTCAAGGCGCGCCTGGGCATCGATTACACGCTGGCCAGCAGCTTGGCAATCGTCGATGACAGGCTCACCGGCCGCCTTGTCGGCGACGTTGTCGACGGAGCGGTCAAGGCGGCCACATTCGCCCGGCTGCAAGATGAACTCGCCGGCAGCGACGGTCTCGCCGTGGCGATCGGCGACGGCGCCAACGACCTGCCGATGCTGCGCCTGGCCGACGTCAGCGTTGCGTACCGCGCCAAGCCGATCGTGCGCGCCGAGACGACGTGCGCGATCGACCACTGCGGACTGGACGCGATACTGAATCTGTTTGTGTAGCGCGAATCCTGGGAGCTTGTCGCGATAATCACTACCACAACCGCGGCAGCATGCGCAGGAACGCCGCGATGTTCCACACCGCAAGCGCAGCGATGACGAGCCAGCTCGCGGCGGTTCCCCAGAACCTGCCGCGCGAAGCCTTCGAAGTACGCGAGAGCCCGACGGCGTGCGCGATCCGCCCGACGACGAACGTCGCGCCGCAGACGTGCAGGAAGCCACGGCTCGCGCCGTCGATCTCGGCGATCAGAAACAGGGCGAGCATCGGCAGGATCCACTCCACCGCGTTGCCGTGCACGCGAATCGCACGGGCCAGCGACGCGTCGTTGCCGTGCCCCATGCCGACGTTGAGCTTGGAGCGCAGCAGCGACACACGCGCGGCGAGCACCAGCAGCAGGAGCGCAAGCAAGCCCGCGTAGAGCGCACTGACCGGCGCGGTCACTCCCGTGTCCCCTCAGTTATCATCGTCGAGGCCGCCTTCGTCGATCCAAGCCATCTGGATCGCCTCGAGTATCTTCTCGCCGCTGTGCTGCGGATCGTCGGCGAATCCCGGCAGCTCGAGCACCCAGCGACGCAGGTCGATGAACAGTACGCGGGTGGGATCGACATCCGGATGCGCATCGGCCAACGCGATAGCGATCTCACGGCTGTCGGTCCACTTCATTTCGTGATTTCCTTGGCGTAGTTGATCGTGTATTTCGGAATCTCGATGACGAGCTTCGCGTCCCCGACCTTGGCCTGGCACGAGAGCCGCGACACCGGGGTCAGGCCCCACGCGCGGTCGAGCAGGTCGTCCTCGTCTTCCGAAGAGGGTGACAGCGAATTGAAGCCCTCGCGCACGATAACGTGGCAGGTCGTGCAGGCGCAGGACTTTTCGCACGCGTGCTCGATCTCGACGCCATGGTCGAGCAGATTATCGCAGATCGACTCGCCCTTCGCGGCCTCGAAGGTCCTGCCTTCGGGACAAAGCTCCGCGTGCGGCAGGACGACGATTTCCGCCATGCGTTCAGTCCTCCGCCAGTGAATCGACGCTGCGCCCGGTGAGCGCAACGGAGACGCTGCGATCCATGCGCCGGGTGGCGAACTCCTCAGTCGTGCGGTTCAGCGCGGTGACGGCGGCATTGAGCGCATGGCGGTCCGCCCCCGCAACGAGCTGCCGTACCTTCGCCATGGCGGCCTCGATGCTCGCTCGCTCCTCGGGAGCCAGCAGATCCGCGTCGGAGCCAAGCGCGCTCAGGGTTGCGGCGAGCATCCACTCGCCCTCGACTTGGGCTTCGGCCAGCGCGCGCGCCTCCATGTCGGCGGCGGCATGCGCCTGCGAGTCCAGGAGCATGCGCTCGATGTCGGTGTCGGCGAGCCCGTACGAGGGCTTGACGGTGATCGCGGCCTCTACGCCGGTCGTCTGTTCGCGCGCCGTCACGTCGAGCAGGCCGTCGGCGTCAACCTGGAACTGGACGCGGATGCGCGCCGCCCCCGCGACCATCGGCGGGATGCCGCGCAGTTCGAAGCGCCCGAGCGACCGGCAGTCGGAGACCTTCTCGCGCTCGCCCTGAACGACATGAATCGCCATCGCAGTCTGTCCGTCCTTGAAGGTCGTGAACTCCTGCGCTCGGGCGATCGGGATGGTCGAGTTCCGCGGAATGATCTTCTCGGTCAAGCCGCCCATCGTCTCGATCCCCAGAGATAGCGGAATGACGTCGAGCAACAACCAGTCTTCGTCGCGGGCGCGGTTGCCGGCAAGCACGTTCGCTTGAATCGCGGCTCCGAGTGCCACGACCTGGTCGGGATTGAGGTTGTTGAGTGGCGGAGCACCGAAGAACGTCGCGACCGCTTTCTGGATCTGCGGCATGCGCGTCGCGCCACCGACCATCACCACGCCGTCGATCTCCGCCGGCGCGAGCTTCGCATCGCGCAGCGCCTTCCTCACGGGGCCAAGCGCCTTGCCGACCAGCGTCTCGGTGATGGCGGTGAAGGTCGCCGCGGTCAGCGTCAGGTCGATGCGCTCGCCCGTCGACAGCTCCGCGACGAGCGGGGCCGATGTGTGCGTGGTCAGATTCTCTTTCGCCTCGCGCGCCTTGAGCATGATAAGCCGCGTATCGGATACCGACACCGGCCCGACGCGCGCCGTCTCCAGCGCCCAGCAGTAGATGCGATGATCGAAATCGTCTCCGCCGAGCGCGGTGTCGCCCGCGGTCGCGAGCACCTCGAACACGCCGCGCGACAGTTTGAGGATCGACAGGTCGAAGGTCCCGCCGCCCAGGTCGTACACCGCGTACGTGCCCTCGGACGCGTTGTCGAGGCCATAGGCGATCGCCGCGGCCGTCGGCTCGTTCAGCAGGCGCAACACATTCAATCCCGCGAGCCGCGCTGCGTCCTTCGTCGCCTGCCGCTGCGCGTCGTCGAAGTAGGCGGGCACGGTCACGACCGCGCCAGCAAGCGCACCTCCGAGACTGGCCTCAGCGCGTAATCGCAACGTGCGCAAAATCTCCGCCGATACCTCGACCGGCGTGCGTACTCCACTGCGTGTCTCGATCTGCACCATGCCGGGCGCATCGATGAAACGATACGGAAAGCGCCTCGCGTCGGAGAGGTCGGCCAGGCCCCGTCCCATCAGCCGCTTGACCGACACGATCGTGTTCTGCGGATCGACGACGAGCGCGTCCTGTGCAGAGTAGCCGACGTCGATGCCGCGTTCGGCGTAACGCACGATCGACGGCAGAAGCGGCCGGCCGTACGCATCGGGCAGCACGACCGGGATGCCGTGACGCACGGTCGCGACCAGCGAGTTGGTCGTCCCGAGGTCGATGCCGACCGCAAGCCGATGTGGATGCGGAGCTGGCGCAGCATCCGGCTCGGCGATCTGCAACAGCGCCATCAGCCGTCGCCCTCGGCGAGGGCCGCTTCGATGTCTCCCGCGACCTTGGTCAGAAAGCGCAACTCGCGCACCGGGTCGCGCGCGCTCTCCCACGCCTCCGCCTCGAGGCGATCGGCAAGCGCGGTCTCCAGCACCGCGGCGTCCGACTGCACCTCGCGCAGCAGTGCGGTGAGACGGTCCGTATCGCGCGCGGCCTGCGCCTCGCCAACGGCTTCCCGCCGCTCGAGCTCGCGCTGCAGGAATTCCGCCGGCAGCGCGGTATTTGTCTCGGCGAGCGCGTCGATTCCGCGCAACGACAGCAGGTACTGCGCGCGGCCGACAGGATCCTTCAGTGCCCGGTACGCCTCGTTGACGCGCGCGGAGGATTGCAGGGCCACGCGACGCTCGGCGTCACCTGCCGTGGCGTAGCGATCGGGATGCACGGCACGCTGCAGCGCGCGGTACGCGGCATCAAGCTGTTCCGGATCGAAACGGTAGCGCGGCGGGAGGCCGAAGAGCGCGAAGTAGTCCTGGGAGAAGTCGATCATTCGGAACAGGCTGCGCGCGTGCGACTAAGTTCTGAGCCGTCGAGAATCGAGCAGAGTGCGGCGGAGCGAGGCGCCGCGGAGCTTTCAACCGGAGCGTACACGCGAGTACGTGAGGATCCGACCCTGGCAGCTGCGCGAGCAGCAATGCAGCTGCGCCGCGCTATGCGCAGGTTATCGGCGGGCTCAGACGTTGAAACTTTCGCCGCAGCCGCAAGCATCCTTCACGTTCGGATTATTGAACTTGAAGCCTTCGTTCAATCCCTCCTTCGCGAAGTCGAGCTCGGTGCCTTCGAGATACGGCAGGCTCTTGGGATCGACGACGACGGTGACGCCGTGACTGTCGAAACGGTGATCCTCGGGGCGAATCTCGTCGGCGTATTCGAGCTTGTAGGCCAGACCGGAACATCCCGTCGTGCGCACACCCAGGCGCAAGGCGACGCCCTTCCCGCGCCTGCTCAGGAAGCCCAAGACGTGCTTCGCCGCGCTCTCGGTCAGCGTAATCGCCATGCGCGTCGTACCGCCGCTCAGTCAGCCGCCACTGGCGCAGTCCGCGCCGTGGCCCTCTGGCCCTGGGGCTGAGCGTTGTCAAGGTGCTTCTTGCGGTAGTCCGCGACCGCGGCCTTGATCGCGTCCTCGGCGAGAATCGAGCAGTGGATTTTCACCGGCGGCAACGCGAGCTCTTCCGCGATCTGCGTGTTCTTGATGCCCATCGCCTGATCGAGGGTCTTACCCTTCACCCATTCGGTAACGAGCGACGAGGATGCGATCGCTGAGCCGCAGCCATAGGTCTTGAACTTGGCGTCTTCGATCCGCCCGTCCGGACCCACCTTGATCTGCAGTTTCATCACATCGCCGCAGGCCGGCGCGCCAACCATACCCGTGCCGACGTCGCCTGCATCCTTCGCGAACGAACCGACGTTGCGCGGGTTTTCGTAATGGTCCAGAACCTTGTCGCTGTATGCCATCTCAGTGCTCCTTCACGCCTTTCAATCGGCCGTCAGTGCGCGGCCCATACCACGGTATTGAGGTCGACGCCTTCCTGATGCATTTCCCACAAAGGGGAAAGCTCGCGCAGCTTGGCGATCTTGCGCTTGAGCAGGTCGACCGTGTAATCGATCTCCTCTTCCGTCGTGAAACGCCCGACGGTGAAACGGATCGAGCTGTGCGCGAGCTCGTCGCTTCGCCCGAGCGCACGCAGCACGTAGGATGGCTCCAGCGACGCCGAGGTGCACGCCGAGCCCGACGATACCGCGACGTCCTTGATCGCCATGATCAGACTCTCGCCCTCGACAAAGTTGAAGCTTATGTTGAGGTTGTGCGGCACGCGCCGCTCGATGTCGCCGTTGATGTAGACCTCCTCGATCTCGGAGAGGCCCTTGCGCAGCTTGTCGCGCAGGATGCGAATACGCTCGTTGTCGGCCGCCATCTCCAGCCGTGCCAGCCGGAACGCTTCGCCCATGCCGACGATCTGATGCGTTGGCAGCGTGCCCGAGCGCATGCCGCGCTCGTGACCGCCGCCATGCATCTGCGCCTCGATGCGCACGCGCGGCTTGCGGCGGACGAACAATGCGCCCATGCCCTTCGGGCCGTAGGTCTTGTGCGCCGAGAAGCTCATCAGGTCCACCTTGAGCACCGCGAGGTCGATCGGCAACTTGCCGGTCGCCTGCGCACTGTCGACGTGGAAGATAATCCCGCGGTCGCGGCAGATCTCGCCGAGCGCGGGGATATCCTGAACCACACCGATCTCGTTATTCACGTACATCACCGATGCCAGGATCGTGTCGGGGCGCAGCGCTGCCTTGAACTTCTCCAGGTCGAGGAGCCCGTCTTCCTCGACGTCCAGATACGTGACCTCGAAGCCGTCGCGCTCCAGCTCGCGCATGGTGTCGAGCGTTGCCTTGTGCTCGGTCTTGACCGTGACGAGGTGTTTGCCCTTGTCTTTGTAGAAATGCGCGGCGCCCTTGAGCGCCAGGTTGATCGCCTCGGTCGCGCCCGACGTCCAGACCAATTCCTTCGGGTCGCAGTTGACCAGCCGGGCGACTTCCTCGCGCGCCTCCTCCACCGCTTTCTCCGTTTCCCAGCCGAACGAGTGCGAGCGCGAGGCGGGATTGCCGAAATGCTCGGTTAGATACGGAATCATCTTGGCCGCCACGCGCGGATCGACCGGCGTCGTCGCGGAGTAGTCGAGGTAGATCGGTTTTTTCATCGCTGTTCCGGAATTGGCTGTCTTCGGGTTCACACGACCGCGGCGGGCTCGGGCTTCTTGCCGGGCACGCGGTGGTCCTGCAGCACCGCCACTTCCTGCTTGTCCTGCTGCCGGACCAGCTGCTCCAGCGTCACCGAGCTCAGGAACGCGAAAATATGCGTGTTCAGGTTCGCCCACAACTCGTGCGTCATGCAACGCTTGTCGTCCTGGCAATTCTCCTTGCCACCGCACTGCGTCGCGTCGATCGGCTCGTCGACCGCCGTGATGATGTCCGCCACCGACACGCCCGTTGCCGGGCGCGCGAGATTGTAGCCACCGCCCGGCCCGCGCACGCTGTCGACTAGCCCGTAGCGCCGCAGCTTGCCGAACAGCTGCTCGAGATAAGACAGCGAAATCTTCTGCCGGTCGGCCACGCCGGCGAGCGTCACCGGGCCTTCGCCGTTGTGCATGGCCACGTCGATCATCGCCGTCACCGCGAAACGTCCTTTGGTCGTCAGTCGCATAGTCGCCATCCCTCATCGACGGCCCGGTCCATCCCGAGCCGCAATTCGAAGTCAATTCTATAATACCCGATGGATTTAGTCAACTAAAAACTTGACTAGTTCACTTAAGCATTTTGTTGATCCGCTCGGGATCGAAGCCGTCCGCCGTCGCCTTGGCGTCGCCGCAGTCGATACCACCCCGTTGCAGGAGCTCGACGAGCTTCTGCAGCCGCTCTTCGGTGGCTCCGGCATGGTCGAGAAGCGCATGGACCGCCTGGACGATTGGGTCGTTCATGTCGGCGCTGATCGCGTAGGCCGAAAACCCGATCTTGGTCGCCTGCCGCTCGCGCCGGACCGAATCCTCCTGGGTCACGATCCGCGCCGGGATGCCCACCGCGGTCGCGCCCGCGGGCACATCGCGGACGACCACCGCGTTGGAACCGACCTTGGCGTCGTCGCCGACCAGGATCGGGCCGAGGATCTTGGCTCCCGCGCCGACCACCACGTTGCGCCCAAGCGTAGGGTGCCGTTTCTCCTTCTTCCGCCACGACGTCCCGCCCAGCGTCACGCCGTGATAAAGCGTGCAATCGTCGCCGATCTCGGCGGTTTCGCCGATAACGATCCCCATGCCGTGATCGATGAACACCCGCCGACCGATGTTCGCGCCGGGATGGATCTCGATCCCCGTGAGCCACCTGCTCCAGTGGGAGAGCCACCGGGCAAACCAGCGCCAGCCGCCCCGCCACAGCGGATGCACGATCCACCGATGCCAGGTGAGCGCGTGGAATCCCGGATAGCACGTCAGCACTTCCCAGGTGCTGCGGGCAGCGGGGTCGCGGTCGAACACAACCGCGATGTCTTCGCGAACGCGGGCAAACATACGCTTATGTTGACCTATCCGAGCGAAACACTCAACTATTCGCGGATCGCGCCGCCGGCAGCACCGCTAATCGAGCCTGCTGCAGGAACTTCAACGCAGCAGTATCGCGAACAGGAACGCATGGTTGTGTGCGCCGAACACCAGGTGCGCGGCGTAGCGGCGCGGCCGCGCCGGGTAACGCCTGGCGCGGCCCAGGTAGACGAGCTTCATGAGCAGCGCGAACGCCGGCAGCAGCGCGACCATCGCGTACGGGCCGTAGCGCAGCATGCCGGCGGAGACCTGCCCTGCCTTTTCCTCCCGCGGGAGCTCGTTGAACTCCTCGGCGCGCTTGCGCAGCGGATCGAGCCAGGCGCCGCCCCGTTTGTCCACCCGCAGTTTGAGCTCCGGATCGATGGTCAATCCAACACCGTCCTTGTCGTCGGTGTCACCGGCGATTTCGGCACGCTCGGCAGCCGTCGGCTCGCGATCGACAACGACCAGCGGCCCGCGGGTGAAGCGTAGCAGTGCGAACAGTGCGACCGACAGCACCAGGAACAGCCGCGCCGGCCGGATATAGCGGCGGCGCCGGCCGGCGAAGTACTCGGCGGTAAGAAAGCCGGGCCGGAACAGCAGCGCGCTCATCGTGCGCCACAGGCGCCCGTCGAGCGCGACGTAGCGGCCGGCCGCCTCGCGCAAGAGCGCACGCACGGTCGGCAACGCCAGACCGGTCTCCTGCCCGCAATTCGCGCAATAGGCTCCCTCGGTCACCGCACCGCAGTTCCGGCACGCGGGCGCCGTCGCCGCGAGCGGGGGTGGTGTATCGGTCACCGGGCGCATCGGGTCACGACCGGCGGGCGAGAAGCTGATCGATCCGCGCAAGGATGCCGCGCAGGATGTCGGCCTCCGCCTTCTCCAGCCGCGCTCGCGCGAACAGCCGGCGCAGCCGCGGCAGCAGCCGCTTCGGCTGCCGCGGGTTGAGGAAACGCATGGCAACGAGCGTGCGCTCTGCGTGCGCGAACAGCTCCTCGATCTCCTCGAGCGTTGCCGGCTCGAACGCCGGTGCGCTCCACACCGCGTCGCCGCGCGCCGCGACGAACAGCTCGTAGGCGGCAACCTGCACCGCGGCGGCGAGGTTGAGCGACGCGTGTCCGGGCTCGCCGGGGATCGTCGCCACGATCTGGCAGCGCGCGAGCTCGGCGTTGGAGAGCCCCGACATTTCCGCGCCGAAGACAAGCGCGACCTCGCCCCCGGTAGCGTGACGAATCGCTTCGCCGGCCGCATCGCGGGCCGACAGCGCCGCACCCGCGAACTCGCGCGGCCGCGCGGAGAAGCCGATTGCCAGCGTCGCGCCCGCGAGCGCGGCGTTTAGTGTCGGGACCACGGTCGCCGTGCGCAGCAACGCCGTCGCGGCTGCGGCGCGCGCGTCCGCCTCGGGGTGCGGGAACTGATGCGGGGCGACGAGCACGAGGCGAGACAGCGCCATCGCGTGCATCGCACGCGCGGAAGCGCCGATGTTGCCGGGGTGACTGGTCGCGCACAGGACCACACGGATCCGGTCGAGCGGCGAGATCAACGCGGGTGCAGGCAAGGACATGAGACCGAAATGCGCGCCGGAATGCGCGTAGAATGCGCGGCTTGCTCATGCTTCAACGCCTGCGCGGCGATCTCCCGCCGCCCGGCATCAATCAGATTTCGGCGATCATGCATCCGATGCTCACGACCGCGGTCAAGGCCGCGCGCCGCGCCGGCAGCGTCATCAATCGCGGCGCGCGCGATCTCGATCTGCTGACCGTGACCGCCAAGGGTCCCAAGGATTTCGTCAGCGAAGTCGACCACGCGGCCGAGGCCGCGATCGTCGAGACGCTGCACGCGACGTATCCCGATCACGCAATTCTAGCAGAGGAAGGCACCGCCAAAGGCGCCAACGCCACCGCGGAGCACGTGTGGATCATCGATCCGCTCGACGGCACGACCAACTTCCTGCACGGCTTTCCGCAATACTGCGTATCGATCGCGCTCCAGCACAAGGGGCAGATCACGCAGGCAGTCGTATACGACCCGGTTCGCAACGACCTGTTCACCGCGACGCGTGGCCGCGGCGCGTTTCTCAACGACCGACGCATCCGCGTCTCGCGCCGGCAGCATCTCAAGGATTGCCTGATCGGCACCGGCTTCCCCTACCGCGATGGCGAGCACCTCAATGCGTACATGCGCATGATGCGCACGATGATCGTCGAGGCCGCCGGCATCCGGCGCCCCGGCGCGGCGGCGCTCGACCTCGCCTATGTCGCGGCGGGCTATTACGACGGCTTTTGGGAAGTCGGCTTGAATCCGTGGGACGTCGCCGCCGGCAGCCTGCTTATCGTCGAGGCGGGCGGATTGGTCGGCGACCTCGGCGGCGACGCGGGTTATCTTTACGGCGGGCAGATCATTGCCGCGAATCCGCGGGTTTTCGCGCAAATGGTCAAGTTGCTCTCGCCCTATCGGGTTGGTCTTAGGCGGCCAGTGATCGCTACAACTTGATCTTTCCGGTAATCCCGGCGCCGGGGCGGCCAGAGCGGCGCTCGATGTCGCTTTTTGGCGGTGGAACCCGCAGGCGGCGTGTTTTTCCCGCCATCCGGGCTGACAATTCCATTGTCATTGTGTACGATTGGCCGGACCTGCTCGAGGATCGGCGCGAGGCGAGGCGCCACCTTAGGCGCTGAGGATCAGGGAGTCAGCCATGCTGCAACGACCGTTGTGTCGGTTGGGCCTTACCTTGCTGCTCGCGGCGTTCGCGGCGGCGGCCGGCGCGCAGGATGTCACCCGGATCCGGCTCATGTTGCATCCGTACGCGGCGCCGCCCGGAGCGCTCCCGCCCGCCGCGTTCGCCAAGCTGCAGGCGCTCGCCGGCGTGCCGCTGGTCTTCTCCGCAACGACGCGTACCGGCGGCCTCGAGTTCGCGCTCGGGCAGACCCTCTCCCGCGCCGATGCGACCGCGCTGCTGCGGCGGCTGCGCGACGACCGCAGCGTGCTCTGGGCGGAGGCGATCGATCCTGCCGCGACCAAGGCCAAAGCGCTCAGCTTAAGCCCGTTCCAAGGGCGCAAATTGATGGTGCGGCTGATCGGCGACGCCACGCCCGATTGGAGCGTTCTGTTACCGCGCTTCACCGACCTGGTCGGGCTGCCGTTATCCGTCGAGCGTCAAATCGCCAACGTCTGGGTGTTGTCGCTGAGCGAGGCGGTCCCCGAGGATATGCTGGCGAGTATGGCCGAGCAGCTCCAGATGGACAGCGCGGTGCAGTACGCCGACCCGGCACGCCGCGTCTTCCCACGCCGCGTGCCCAACGATCCGCTGTACGACAAGCAGTGGGCGCTGTCGGACCCGATCGGCGGGCTCAACGCGGCGGCGGCGTGGGATCTGCAGATTGGCAGCGCGGGTGTGAACGTCGCGGTCATCGATACCGGCATCACCGCGCACCCCGATCTCGCCGGCCGCATCCTGCCGGGGTACGACTTCATCAGCGATGCGGCAATGGCCAATGATAGCAATGGCCGCGATTCGGATCCCAGCGATCCGGGCGACGGGACGAGCGACGGCGAGTGCGGCGACGGCTTTCCCGGAGAACCGAGCTTCTTCCACGGCACGTTCGTGAGCGGCCTCATCGCCGCCGACACCGACAACGGCGTCGGCATCTCCGGCCTCGACTGGAACGCCAAGATCCTGCCGGTGCGCACGCTCGGCAAGTGCGGCGGCACGTTCGACGACATCCTCGACGGGACGCTGTGGGCCGTCGGCGTGCCCGTGGCCGGTGTGCCGCCGAATCCGAATCCCGCGCGCGTGATCAACATGAGCCTCGGCGGATCCGGATCATGCCCGCAATCGTTCCAGGACGGGGTCAATACCGCGTTGGCCCAGGGAGCGGTCGTGGTCGCCGCGGCGGGAAACGAAAGCGACGATGCGACCAACTCGGCGCCCGCCAACTGCAGCGGCGTGATCACGGTCGGCGCCAGCACGCGCCAGGGCGACATCACCAGCTACTCGAATTTCGGCAAACGCGTCGATCTGTCCGCGCCTGGGGGCGACGGCGAGGTCGCCGACTGGATCCTGTCGACCGGCAACGGCGGCACTGCGGGCCCCGGCAACCCGGACTACGAGTTTGCGGTTGGCACGAGCTTTGCGGCGCCGTATGTCGCTGCGACGGCGTCCCTAATGATCGCGCGCAACCCTAATCTGACGCCGGGCCGCATCCAGGACATCATCACCGGGACGACGCGCAACTTTCCGCTCGGCACCGCTTGTGGCGTCAGCGGCCTGTGCGGCTCGGGCTTGCTCGATGCCAGCCTCGCGCTGCAAAGCACGATTCCCGGGGGAGGCATGGCGCCGCCCGGCACCGTCGCGGTCATCGAGTACTATCGCTCCGACAAGGATCATTACTTCATGTCGGCCGATCCCGCCGAGATCGCGTTCGTCGACGTGGTGTTGAAAAACACCTGGCAACGCACCGGTGAGCTGTTCTACGCCTGGACCGATCCGGTGCTCGCGCCGCTGAATGCCGTGCCGGTGTGCCGGTTCTACGGCAGCCCCGCGGCGTTGATCGACTCGCATTACTACACATCCGACGCCGCAGAGTG
>JBGPYP010000300.1:0-3357 GCA_041493285.1 Casimicrobiaceae bacterium | reverse complement strand
CCATCCGTCAGCAGCATCCAGCTTTGGGACCAGTCCGCGAAGCAGGTGCCTCTGCCCAAGGCGGAGTCCCCTTCCAGCGATAACAAGACGATGACCGTCTCGGTCTCGAAGGAGCTGGCGCCGGGGATCTACACGGTGATCTGGCGCAACCTTTCCTCGGTCGATGGCCACACGTGGGCGGGCTCGTTCCCATTCACGGTCCTCGGCCGGGGCGGCGAGGTGCCGAAGGGCGCCGTGCCGCCGAGCCTGCTCAAGCTAGCTCAAGCGCCCTCGAACGGCCCGTCGGCGCTCGACTCGGCCGCGCGCTGGATCGTGCTGCTCGGCAGCGCGGTCATGCTGGGCGGTACGGCGTACGTCCTGTTCATCGTCCACCCATCGACACGCCGCGTCTCGCCCGAGACCGGCGCTCTGCTACGCAAGCTCTCGCGCACGGTCTTGATCACAACAACGGCGATCGCCGTATTCTTTGTCCTGCAGGGCAGCTTGCTGCAGCTGATCTCGCAGGCCGACAAGCTGGGCGGCCTCGGCAAGACGGACGACCTGCTCCGCGATACGCGCTCCGGCCACTTCTTGATCGCGCGACAAGGCCTGCTCGCTATCGCGCTGCTATCGGTAGTCCTCGTCTCGCGCGCGCGTAACGGCGCGGCGCAGGTGTTCGCGCTCGGCTTGCTCCTGCTTGCCTCGATCGGGGTGTTGCTAACGCTGTCGCTGGTCAGCCACAGCGCCGCAGCCAGCGACGGCTCGTTCTGGACATCGACGGTAGACATCTTCCACCTGCTCGCCACGGCGCTCTGGATCGGCATGCTTGTGCACATTGGGCTCGCGATGCCGCGCTGGCTCGACGAGCTGAAGGGCGTGCCGCGCACGCTCTTTGCCGCCGAATCGTTCCGCCGCTTCTCACTGATCGCCGCGGTCTCGGTCGTAGTGATCATGGCGAGCGGCGTGCTCAGCGCGCTCGTGCAGTTCACCGGCTGGAGCGATCTGTGGAGCAGCTCGTACGGCTGGTCGCTCGTCGCGAAGATGGCGCTCATGCTGCCGCTGCTTTTCGTCGCCGGGCTCAACGCGTTCTACCTAGGGCGACGCGTTGAAGTCGCCGGCCTGCAGCTCGCCGGCAGCGCGCTGGACGACCCGGGCCCGGCGCTGCAACCAATCGAGCGCCTGCAGCGCGTCCTCGTCAACACCGTGCGCATCGAGGCCACGCTCGCGATCGCGGTGCTCGTCGCTGTCGCGGTGCTCACGCAGCTCGAGCCGCCGCGAGCCGCGGCGCAGGCGCAGAACCTCAACGCGCTGGCGAGCACCAGTTCGCCAGCGCAGATCGATCGTGGCTACATCCAGAAGAACGCCGAGGTGAGCGGACTGATCATGGTGCTCCGCGTAACGCCTGGCAAAATCGGCGAGAACCAGTTCGAACTTGGTCTCGGATCCGAGTTCGGCGGCATTGGCGAAGTGACAGATGTCCGTCTCGATTTCGAAAACAAGGGCGCCGCGACGGGCCAGTCGCGCCTCGCGTTGCCGCTATCCGGCAGCGCAAAGTTCAGCGCGAAGGCGGCCAACCTGAGCCTGCCGGGCGACTGGACGATCACCGCCATCATTCGCCGCAGCGGCGTCGATGACGTGCGCCAGGCGTTCGATGTGCCTATCGCGGAAGCCGCGGGCGGCGGGACTTCCTCGACAGCCGCGGCTACATCCAACAGCATGTGGGACTGGCCGTTCAGCGGCGCTCGCTCGTTCGGCGCGATCGCTGCGCTGATCGTCGGGGCGGTCGTTGCGCTCGCCGTCGGCGTCTGGCAGTACCGCGAGCTGCGCGAATCACGCTAGCTCGGGCGAGGCTCCCTACAAGACCACGCCGTTTGCCCGTAACCCAGCGATCTCCTCGTCTGACAGCCCCAAAAGCGATCGCAGCGCCTCGTCCGTGTGCTGGCCAAGCGCTGGCGACGTGCCCCTAATGCCACCGGGCGTCCGCGACAGCTTCACCGGCGTGTTCGCCAGGGGCGTCCTGCCGATCTGCGGGTGATCGACTTCGACCAGCATCTCGCGCGCTTTGATCTGCGGCAGCGCCGCCGCCTGCGCGATGTTGTTGAGCGGCCCGCACGGCAGACCGATCGCGTCGAACTCCTTGATCCACTCCGCAGTCGAGCGTTGCATCAGCGCATCGTTTAGCAGCGGCTCCAGCTCCGCGTGGTTCGCCGTGCGCGCGTGCGGCGTATCGAAGCGCTTGTCGTTGATCAGCTCGGGCCGCTCTATGATCGCGCAGAACAGCTCCCACTGGTTCTCGACGCCCCAGCTGACCGCGAGGACGATGTAGCCGTCCTTCGTCGGGAACGCCTGGAACGGCGTCGCCGCCGGATGGCGCGTGCCGATCGGCCCGGGCAGCTCGCCCGTCGTGAAGTAGCGCATGAACGCGTTTTCGAGGATCGCGATCTGACAGTCGAGCATGCTGATGTCCACCATCTGTCCTTCGCCGCTGCGCTCGCGTTCGTGCAGCGCCGCCAGCACGCCGATCGCCGTGAAGAGCCCGCCGGCGATGTCGCCAAGCGAAAGCCCCGGCCGCGCCGGCGGCCCGCCCGGATGCCCGGTGATGCTCATCACGCCGCCCATCCCCTGCACGACGATGTCGAGCGCGGGGCGCAGCCGGTCGGGCCCCGTCTGGCCGAAGCCCGACGTCGCGGCGTAGACCAGGCGCGGGTTGCGCTCGCGCAGCGTCCGGTAACCAAGGCCGAGCTTGTCCATCGAGCCCGGCGTGAAGTTCTCCATCACCACATCGACGCGCTCGACGAGGCGCAGGAACAGCTCTTTACCCTCGGCCTTCGTCAGATCGACCGACATGCTCTTCTTCCCGCGGTTGATCGAGAAGAAGTAGCCGCTCTCGCCGTTGATGATCGGCAGCGTCGTGCGCGCGACGTCGCCGCGCGGCGGCCGCTCTAGCTTGATCACCTCGGCGCCGAGGTCGCAGAGCACCATCGACGCGTACGGCCCGGACAGCACCCACGTCAGATCGAGGACCGTTACGCCTTCTAGCGGGCCGGGCATTGTGAGCCTCCTCAATCGATACTCGTAGGCGAGGGTCTTTAGACCCTCGCGCGTCGGGGTCTGAAGACCCCGACCTACATCGCCAACATTCAGCCGCCGATCAGTCCACCACCGCTGCCTCGCCTATCGCCTGTTCGAGCTCGATCATCTCTTTGCCCTCCCCACGCAGCGCCAGGTACACGCCGACCAGCTCCAGCACGCCGCCGGGCATCTCGGGCCCGGTCGGTGGTTCGTGCAAGATCTGCTTTGCGAGGACCGTCGCGCCGATCGGCTCGACCAGGATCGCCATCGCGACGAGCATCACGGGCAGGTAGCCCAACGACCAGT
>JBGPYP010000114.1:0-8094 GCA_041493285.1 Casimicrobiaceae bacterium | reverse complement strand
CCAACGGCTGCGGCAAGTCGAACGTCATCGACGCCGTGCGTTGGGTGCTCGGCGAGTCCAAGGCTTCGGCGCTGCGCGGAGAGTCGATGCAGGACGTCATCTTCAACGGCGCGGGCGACCGCGCGCCGGTCGGTCGCGCGTCCGTCGAGCTGTTCTTCGACAACAGCCAGGGACGCATCGGCGGGCAGTGGGGCCGCTACACCGAACTGTCGATCAAGCGCGTGCTGACCCGCGACGGCGACTCGACGTACTACATCAACAACATTCCGGTCCGTCGCCGCGACATCCACGACCTGTTCCTCGGCACGGGCTTGGGCCCGCGCGCCTACGCGATCATCGAGCAGGGCATGATCAGCCGCGTAATCGAGGCGAAGCCGGAGGAACTGCGCGTCTTCCTCGAAGAGGCCGCAGGTGTCTCAAAGTACAGGGAGCGGCGCAAGGAAACCGAAAGCCGCCTGGCCGCCACCCGAGACAACCTGGCGCGGGTCGAGGACATCCGCAGTGAGCTCGGCGCGCAGCTCGCGAAGCTCGAGGCGCAGGCGCAGATTGCGGCCCAGTACCGCGACTTCGAGGCGCGGCTGAAGCAGGCACAGCACCTGCTCTGGTTCGCCAAGCAGCAGGACGCTGCGCGCCTGCGCGAAAAGCACGCGACCGAAATCGCCAATCTTGCCGCCGCTTTCGAAGCGGTGCAGGCGGAGCTGCGTGCGGCCGAGAATCGGGTGGAGACGCTGCGCGCCGACCAATATCGCGCCGGAGACGACCTGCACGACAAGCAAGGTGCGTTCTACGCCGCCAACGCCGAGGTCACTCGGCTGGAGCAGCAGCTGCAGTTCGCGCGCGAGAGCGGGGGACGCCTGTCACAGCAGGTCGCGCAGATCGGTGAGCTGCTGTCCGGGCTCGCCGCGCAGATCGCGGCGCTCGAAGGAGAGTCGCGCCAAGGCGAGCGCGAGCTGGAGGCGACAGTGACCCGGCGCGAGGTAGCCGCCGACGAGGAGCGCGCTGCGCTGACCGCCTTGCCGCAGGTCGAAGCCGGCGTCGCGGCGGCCACCGCCGGCCTAGCCGAGGTTCAGCAGCGGCTGACCGAGATCGAGCAGGCGATGCGGGTAGCCGAGACCCGACGGGAGAGCGCCGGCAAGACGCTCGCTGCGCTGGGCCAGCGGCGCGAACGGCTCGACGCCGAAGGCGCGGCGCTGGGAGCGCCGCTCGCCGACCAGATCGCGATCTGCGCCGAGCAACTCGAACAGGAAACCGCCGACCTCGCCGGCCGTGAGGCAGCGCTCGGCGGCTTGCGCGACGCGGTGCAGGCATTGCAGGAACGGCAGCGGTCCGCGAGCGACGCCTGGGAGCAGGCGAGCCGGGCGCTCGCCGAGCGCGAAGCGCGCTCCGCTGCGCTGGCCGCGCTGCAGGCGAAAATCGGCCGCGACAAGGACGCCGATGAATGGCTCGCCGCGCGGCACCTCGAGGGCGCGCGGCGGTTGTGGCAACAGCTCGACATCGAACGCGGCTGGGAGGACGCGCTGGAGGCCGTGCTGCGCGAGCGCCTCAATGCGCTCGAAGTTGAAAAGCTCGATGCCGCCCTCGCGTGGATCGACGGGGCGGCGCTGCCGGGCCGCATCGCGGCGTACGCCGCGGAGGTGGCCTCCGCGGTCGTTGACGCGAGCGCCGACTCGCTGCTCTGCAAGGTAAAGGCGGTGCGACCGGCTCTCGCGCGCGTGCTCGGCGACTGGCTCGCCGGCGTGCGTTGCCGCGCCGACGTGGCCCGTGCTCTCGCCGACCGCGGCGCGCTTCGCGCGGGCGAAGCCTTCGTCACGCCCGAGGGTCACGTCGTCAGCGCGCAGGGCATCAGTTTTTTCGCTCCGGACAGCGAGCTGCACGGCGTGCTGGCGCGGCAGCGCGAGCTCTCTGAGCTCGAGAGTGTGATCGTGCTCGCGCGCAAGGCGACCAGCGCCGCGGCTGCCGAGCGCGATAGCGTCGAAGCGGAACTGAACACACAGCAAGCGGCTTACCACGGCGAGAGCATGGCACTGTCGTCGCAGCAGCGACGCTGCCACGATCTCGAGCTCGAGCTGTTGGGCTTGAAGCAAACGGCCGAGGCGGCGGAAAAGCGCCGGTCCGGCATCGCCGACGAGCTCTCCGCATTGGCGGGCGAGGAAGCCGCGGAGCGAGACGCGCTGGCGGGCATTGACGCGGCGATCGCGACGGAGCGAGCGCGGCTCGCGGCCGAAGCGCGCGCGCGCCACGCCGCCGAGCACGCGCGCGAGGAAGCGGACGCGGCGCTGGGGCGAGCGCGCGAGCGCGTGCGCACGGCGGAGCGCGCGACGCAGGAGGCGGGCTTCGCGGAGCGTTCCTGCCGCGAGCGGCTCTCCGAATACGCCCGCCGGCGCGAGGGTCTGGACGCGCAGATCGCGCAGCAACGGGCGCTGGTCGGGCAACTGTCCGCGGAGCGAGAGCAGATCGACTGGACGCCGGTCGAGGGCTCGCTGCAGGCGCAGCTCGCCGCGCGCGCCGCCGCAGAACAAGCGCTCTCTGCCGCGCGCGATGCGCAGGAAGCGGTCGCAGCCGGGCTTCGCGCCGCGGAGGAAACGCGGCTGATCGTCGAGCACAACCTCGAGCCGGCGCGTGCCAAAATCGAGGAGACGCGCCTGAAAGAACAGGCGGCGCTGTTGTCCGAGCAGCAGTTTGCCGACCAGCTCGCCGAGGCGCACGCCGATCTCGCCCCGTTGCCGGCGGCGCTCAAGGCCTGGGGGCGGGCGAGCACGCTGCCGGGCGAGATCGAGCGGCTGACGCAGGCGATCGCCGATCTCGGCGCGGTCAACCTCGCTGCGCTCGACGAGCTCAGGCAGTCGACCGAGCGCAAGCAGTATCTGGACTCGCAGGCGCAGGACCTGACCGAAGCGATGGCGACGCTGGAGGCCGCGATCCGGCAGATCGACCGCGAGTCGCGCGAGCTTCTGCAACAAACCTTCGAGAGCGTCAACGTGAACTTTGGCAAGCTCTTTCCCACGCTTTTCGGCGGCGGGCAGGCGAGGCTCGTTCTCACGGGCGAGGAGATCCTCGATTCGGGCGTGCAGGTGATCGCACAGCCGCCCGGCAAGCGCAACACGTCGATCCATCTGCTCTCGGGCGGCGAGAAGGCGATGACCGCGATCGCGCTGGTCTTCGCGCTGTTCCAGCTCAACCCGGCGCCGTTCTGCCTGCTCGACGAGGTCGACGCGCCACTCGACGACCCGAACACCGAGCGGTTCTGCGCCATGGTGCGCAACATGGCTGAGGTGACCCAGTTCGTGTTCATCAGCCACAATAAGATCACGATGGAGATGGCGGCGCAGCTTGTCGGGATCACGATGCCCGATCCCGGCGTGTCGCGGGTGGTCGCGGTCGACATCGCGGAGGCGCTGGAGCTGGCGGAGGCCGCGCCGAGACAGGTCGCCGCAGCATCGCGATGAATCCGCTGTTCCTGGGCTTGCTCGTCGCCGGCGCGGTGCTCGTCGTCGGCGTCCTGGTTTATAACCTGCTCCAGGAGCGCCGCGCAAAGAGGCGCATCGAGGCCGCATTCGCTAGGCCAGCGGGTTCGGACCGCGAGCGCGCGGAGCCCAGCCTGCGCGCCGGCGATTCCGACGCGAGTGCAGGTCATAGCGTCGCGATCGACGATACGCCGAGCGAGGCCGTCGACGAGCCAGAGAGGGAAGTCGTGGATTTGCCGCAACGACTGGCCCCCCCACGCGGCGCGCGCGACATTTCCGCGCCGGATGCGGACATCGAGTGCGTCGTGCTGCTCACCCCCGGCGCACCGGTCTCGAGCACCGCGCTCGCGCATGCGCTGGCCGCGTCCTTGGGGAAGCCGGCGCGGTGGCTCGGACGGCGCGGCGCGAGCCTGCCGTGGCTGGCGCTCGACGGCGCGGCCGGACCATGGCAGGAACTCGCCGCGTGCCTGTTGCTCGCCGACCGCTCCGGCGCCGCGACCCGCGCCGACATCGCGGGCTTTCTTAGCGTCGTCGCCGACGCCGCTTCGGAACTGCCTGCCCAGTGCGCGCTGCCCGACGCCGGCGAAGAGGCGGCACGCGCGGAGGAGCTCGATCGCTTTTGCGCCGACCTCGACGTCCAGATCGGGTTGACGATTCTCAAGGACGAGCTGGGACAGATCGCCGGCACGCGCCTGCGCGGCGTCGCCGAGGCGGCAGGGTTTCGTCTGAGCGGCGGCCAGTTCGAATACCTGCAGGAGGAAACCGGCGCGGTCCTGTGCCGCTTGCAGAACTATAAGCAGGAACCGTTCACCATCGAGACGCTGCGCGTGATGACCACGCCCGGCGTCGTGCTGCTGATCGACGTCCCGCGCGTCGCCGATCCGGTCCGCGTGTTCGACCAGATGCGGCTCATCGCCAAGCGCCTGGCGAAGACGCTCGAAGCCGTGCTCGTCGACGACAACCGGCGGCCACTCGACGACGCGGCGCTCGCCGCGATCCGCGGCCAGGTCCAGGCGACCGCGGCGGCGCTGCGCGAAGCCCACATCGAGTCGGGCGGGCCGCGCGCGTTGCGGCTGTTCGGATAGGCGGGGGTGAGCCGTGACCGCGGTCGCGGGCGTTCCTCGCAAGGCGGCCGAGCGGGCGGCGGTGCTTCGCGCCGCGATCGACGAGCACAACTACCGGTACTACGTGCAGGACGCGCCGACGATCAGCGACGCCGAGTACGACGGGCTGTTCCGCGAGCTGCAGGCGCTCGAGCGCGGCTATCCCGCGCTCGCGACGCCCGATTCGCCCACGCAGCGCGTCGGCAGCGTCCCGGCGTCCGAGTTCGCGCCGGTCACGCACCGGCTGCCGATGCTCTCGCTCAACAACGCATTCACCACAGACGAAGCGGCCGCGTTCGACCGCCGCGTGCGTGAGGCCCTCGGCGTCGACGCGGTCGACTACGAGGTCGAGCCCAAGTTCGACGGGCTGGCGATCAGCCTGACCTACGAGCGCGGCGCCTTCACGCTCGGCGCGACGCGCGGCGACGGCTACACCGGCGAGAACGTTACGCCGAACCTGAAGACGATCCGGGCGATTCCGCTCAAGCTCGCTGTCGGCAACATCGCCGTGCCGCCCTATCTCGAGGTCCGCGGCGAAGTGCTGATGCTCAAGCGCGACTTCGAGCGCGTCAACGCGGCCCAGGCGGCGAAAGGCGAGAAGCTCTTCGCCAATCCGCGCAACGCGGCTGCCGGCGGGTTGCGGCAGCTCGATCCGAAGATGACCGCGGCGCGAGCGCTCACGTTTTTCGCCTACGGCATCGGCGAGGTCGACTGGGGCTCGCGCAAGCGGCCGCCCGCGACGCAATCGGCACTGCTCGAGTTTCTCGCCGCGCTGCGCCTGCCGGTGGCGCGCGAGCGCACGCTCGTGCGCGGCCTCGACGGCGTGCTCGACTACTACCGCCGCTTGGGCGAGAAGCGCGACGCGCTGCCCTACCAGATCGACGGCGTCGTGTACAAGGTCAACGATCTCGCGCAGCAGGAGCGCCTGGGCTTCGTGTCGCGGGCGCCGCGATTCGCGATTGCGCACAAGTTTCCGGCCGAGGAGATGCCGACCGAGGTCGTCGCCATCGAGGTCCAGGTCGGGCGCACCGGAGCGCTGACGCCGGTCGCGCGTCTGAAGCCGGTGTTCGTCGGCGGCGTCACGGTCACCAACGCGACGCTCCACAACGAGGACGAGGTGCGGCGCAAGGACGTGCGCGTCGGTGACACGGTCATCGTGCGGCGCGCCGGCGACGTGATCCCCGAGGTTGTGCGCGTGCTGCTCGAAAAGCGGCCGAAGGGCGCGCGCGAATTTAGCCTGCCGCGCAAATGCCCCGAATGCGGGTCGGCGGTCGTGCGGCTGCCCGACGAGGCGATCGCGCGCTGCTCCGGAGGGTTGGTCTGCCCGGCGCAGGTCAAGCAGGCGCTGCTGCACTTCGCCAGCCGCCGTGCCATGGACATCGAGGGACTCGGCGACAAGCTCGTCGATCAACTCGTCGACGGCAAGGCCGTGCGAACCCCCGCCGATCTTTACCAGCTCGGCGTGGCTGCACTCGCGGAGTTCGAACGCATGGCGGAGAAGTCCGCGGCGAACGTCGTCGCCGCGATCGACAAGTCGCGCCGCACCACGCTGGCGCGGTTCGTCTACGCGCTTGGGATCCGCCACGTCGGCGAGACGACGGCAAAGGATCTTGCCCGCCACTTCGGCAGCCTCGACGCGCTGATCGGCGCCCACGAAGCGGCGTTGCTCGAGGCCCCGGACGTAGGACCGGTGCTGGCGCAGAGCATCCGCCAGTTCTTCGCCGAGCCGCACAATCGCGAGGTGATTGCCCAGTTGCGCGCGGCCGGGGTACAGTGGCCGGAGGGCGCACCGCAGCGCGCGGCGGTGGGCAAGTTCCACGGTTTGACGTTTGTCCTCACCGGCACGCTGCCGAGGCTCTCGCGCGAGGAGGCGAAGGAGCGGATCGAGAAGCACGGCGGCAAGGTCGCCGGCAGCGTGTCGAAGAAGACGAATTACGTCGTCGCCGGAGCCGATTCGGGCAGCAAGCTCGATCGCGCCGGCGAGCTCGGCGTGCCGGTGATCGACGAACAACAACTCAAGGAAATGATCGATGGCGTTCGGTAGGATCACCAAGGCAGTGTTTCCCGTTGCGGGGCTCGGCAGCCGCTTTCTTCCGGTCACCAAGGCCAGCCCGAAGGAGATGCTGCCGATCGTCGACAAGCCGCTGATCCAGTACGCGGTCGAGGAGGCCGCAGCTGCCGGCATCACCGACATGATCTTCATCACCGGCCGCAACAAGCGGGCGATCGAGGACCATTTCGACAAGGCCTACGAGCTGGAAACCGAGCTTGCGGCGCGGGACAAGCAAGCTCTGCTCGAAACGGTGCAGGCCGCCACGCCCCCGGGCATCAACTGCGTTTACATCCGCCAGGCCGAGGCGTTGGGACTTGGTCACGCGATCCTCTGCGCCGAGCCGGTCGTCGGCAACGATCCGTTCGCGGTGCTGCTCGCCGACGACCTGATCGACGCGAAGGTCCCCGTGACCAAGCAGATGATCGATATTGCGCGTCGTGAAGGCGCGTCGACGATCGGTGTCATGCATGTTCCAGCGTCGGATATCGGCAGCTGGGGCATTGTCGAAGCCGATTCCGATCCGGCTGGTGGACGCGTCAGCCGGATCACCCGCATGGTCGAGAAGCCCAAACCAGGAACGACGCCGTCAACGCTCGCGGTGGTCGGCCGCTACATCTTGTCGCCGCGAATCTTTCACCATCTTCGCACCATGCCGCCGGGCGCGGGCGGCGAGATTCAGTTGACCGACGGCATCGCGCGCCTGCTCGGCGACGAGAAGGTGCTCGCGTATCGATTCGAGGGCCGCCGGTACGACTGCGGCAATAAGCTGGGCTATCTCGAGGCGATGGTCGACTACGGCGTGAAGCACCCGGAGGTCGGCGCGGCGTTCGCCCGGTTCCTCGCAGAACGCAAGTCATGAGCGGGCGGGCAAAGCGTCGCGAGGAGGCCGAGATGCCAGACGCCAGGCCGCGAGTAACCGGAACGTACGCAGGCAGGTACACGGGAATTGCGAGTGGCTCCAGCAACGACGCAGATCGGCCCCGCAGCAGCTTTGCACCATGACGTTCAACGAGTTGCGTTATGTAGTCGCCATCGCGCAGGAGAAGAGCTTCGGGCGCGCGGCGCAGCGCTGCTTCGTGAGCCAGCCCGCGCTGTCGGTCGCGATCCAGAAACTCGAGGAGGAGCTGGGCACGCAGCTCTTCGAGCGCGGCAAGTCCGAGGTCACCGTTACGCCGGTCGGCGAGCGCATCGTCGAGCAGGCGCAGAAGGTCCTCGAGGAGGCGACGCGGATTCGCGACATCGCGCAGGCCGGGCGCGACCAGCTGGCCGGGCTGCTCCGGCTCGGCGTGATCTACACCGTGGCACCGTATCTGCTGCCCGATCTGATTCCCGCGCTCAACGAGCGTGCGCCACAGATGCCGCTCGAGATACAGGAGAACCTCACCGAGCAGCTCGAGGCCGCGCTCAAGACCGGGCGCATCGACGCCGCGATCATCGCGCTGCCGTTCCAGCCGGCCGGCGTCGTGACCGATTT
>JBGPYP010000277.1:0-3698 GCA_041493285.1 Casimicrobiaceae bacterium | reverse complement strand
GCTGCACATGGGTCATGTGCGCAACTACACCATCAACGACATGATGTACCGGTATTTGCGCATGAACGGGTACAACACGTTGATGCCGATGGGTTGGGATGCGTTCGGGCTGCCGGCGGAGAATGCGGCGATGAAAAGCGGCGTCGCCCCCGCGCAATGGACATACGACAACATCGCCTATATGAAAAAGCAGATGCAGGCGGTCGGGCTCGCGATCGACTGGTCGCGCGAGCTCGCGACCTGCAAACCGGACTATTACCGCTGGAACCAGTGGTTCTTCCTCAAGATGCTCGAAAGAGGCGTCGCGTACAAGAAAACGGGCGTGGTCAACTGGGACCCGGTCGACCAGACGGTACTCGCCAACGAGCAGGTGATCGACGGCAAGGGGTGGCGCTCGGGCGCGCCGGTCGAGAAGCGCGAGATCCCGATGTATTACCTGCGGATCACCGACTACGCGGACGAGCTTCTCGACAACCTCCCGAAGATGACCGGCTGGCCCGAGCGCGTGCGCGCGATGCAGGCGAACTGGATCGGCAGGAGCGAGGGGGTTCGCTTCGCGTTCCCGCACGCTATTCGCGATGCGGGCGGCGCTCTCATCGGCAACGGCAAGCTGTGGGTGTTCACCACCCGCGCCGACACGATCATGGGAGTCACCTTTTGCGCGGTCGCCGCGGAACACGCGCTCGCGGCGCACGCGGCGCGATCGAATCCGGAGTTGGCCGCGTTCGTCGAGGAATGCAAGCGTGGCACGGTGATCGAGGCAGAGATCGCAACGATGGAAAAGAAGGGCATGCCGACGGGGCTTTTCGTCGCGCACCCGCTCACCGGCGACAAGATCGAGATCTGGGTCGGCAACTACGTGCTGATGGCTTACGGCGAAGGCGCGGTCATGGGCGTGCCCGGCCACGACGAGCGCGACTTCGCGTTCGCGAAGAAGTATCGATTGCCGATCAAGCAGGTGATCGCCATCGACGGCGAGACCTTCTCGACCGACGCCTGCCAGCCGTGGTACGAGGACAAGACCCGCGGGGCTTGCGCCAACTCCGGCAAGTACGACGGGCTGGCGTACCAGAGCGCCGTCGACGCCATCGCCGCCGACCTCGCGGCGATGGGGCTGGGCGAAAAGCGGATCACCTACCGCCTGCGCGACTGGGGCATCTCGCGCCAGCGCTACTGGGGCACGCCGATCCCGATCGTCCATTGTGCGGCCTGCGGCGACGTGCCCGTGCCGGAGGACGATCTGCCGGTGGTGCTGCCGGAGGATTGCGTCCCCGACGGCACCGGCAACCCGCTCGCCAGGCGGACCGATTTCGTCGATACGACGTGCCCGAAATGCGGCGCGCCGGCGAAGCGCGAGACCGACACGATGGACACCTTCGTCGACTCGGCGTGGTATTACATGCGCTACGCCTGCCCGGGCGCCGGCGCGATGGTCGACGCGCGCAACGAGTACTGGAATCCGATGGACCAGTACATCGGCGGTATCGAGCACGCGATCCTGCACCTGCTCTACGCGCGTTTCTGGACCAAGGTGATGCGCGACATGGGGCTCGTCAAGTTCGACGAACCGTTCACGCGCCTGATGACGCAGGGCATGCTTCTCAACCACGCCTATTTCCGGCGCAGCGACAAGGGCGGCGTCGACTATCTCCCGCCCGAGGACGTCGAGCCGGTGCACGACGCTGCCGGGCGCATCACCGGCGGCACGCTCAAGTCGGACGGGCGAAGCGTCGAATACGACGGCATCGGCACCATGTCCAAGAGCAAGAAGAACGGCGTCGACCCGCAGGATCTGATCGCGAAGTACGGCGCCGACACTGCGCGGCTGTTCGTCATGTTCGCGGGACCGCCCGAGGATTCGGCGCTATGGTCCGACGCCGCGGTCGACGGCGCGTACCGGTTCCTGAAACGCCTCTGGGTCTACGCGCAGGGACGCGCCGATGCGCTTGCGCGCGCGCCGACGCCGGTCGATTGGGCGCACGCGCCGCCGGCGCTGCGCGAAGTCCGGCGCGAACTCTTCGTCCATCTCAAGCAGGCGGACGACGACTACCGGCGCGTCAAGTACAACACCGTGGTTTCGGCCGGCATGAAGATGCTCAACACCCTGGAGAGCATGCCAACGGAAACGATGGCGGCGAATATCGAGCTCGCGCGCGAAGGCCTGTCGCTGCTGCTGCGCGTGCTCAACCCCGTCGTCCCGCACATCACCCACGCGCTGTGGCAACAGCTGGGCTATGCGGTGAAATACGGCGACATCCTCGACGCGCCGTGGCCGAAGATCGACAACGCTGCGTTGGCACAAGAGGAGGTCGAGATCGTGCTTCAGGTGAATGGGAAAACGCGAGGCAAGGTTCTGGTGCCAACGCGTGCGCTCTACGACGAAGAGCAGCTGCGGCGCGTGTTGCGCGAGTCGGCCGACTATATTAGACACGTCGGAGCGGCGGCCGTGAAAAGATTCATCATCGTGCCAGAGCGAAAGCTGGTCAATGTGGTCGTTTAGCCGGCAGGGGCATTCCTCGACCGTTCGCCCTGAGCTTGTCGAAGGGCGGACGGGCTTGCGAACGCTCATCGACGCCCAGGGGCATTCGTGCTTCGACAGGCTCAGCACGAACGGATTCATAGTCTTCGTCGCCCTCCTCGCCTCTTGTGGCTTCCATCTCCGCGGCGAAGCGCACTACGCCTTCGACACGCTGTTCCTGAATTCGCCCTCATCGCAGCCGCTGACGACGGAACTCCGGCGTTCGCTCGAAGGCGCCGGGAGTGCCAAGCTCGTCGCCTCGCCGGACCAGGCGCAGGCGATCCTCGACATCACCAGCGTCGAGAACAACAAGCAGATCCTGTCGCTCTCCGGCGCGGGCAAAGTCGCGGAATTTCTGCTGACCAAGCGGATCCTATTCCGCGTCCGCGACACCGCGGGCAACGACTGGCTCCCGACCTCCGAGCTGCTGGTGCGGCGCACGTATACGTACAACGACACCGAAGCGCTCGCCAAGGAGGCGCAGGAGCAGCGACTCTGGCGCGAGATGCAAGACGACGCGGTGGCGCAGATCGTGCGCCGCCTGCAGTCGGCCAAAAAGCCGGCCTAGGGTCAGATACGACTTTTGTTCCTCTTGCGATCACAAGGACGGACCAGACCAAAAAGTCGTGTCTGACCCTACTTTTTGCCACCTGAAACCGTGCAGGTTCGCGCCAACCAACTCGCCGCGCATCTCGCCAAGGGACTCTCACCGCTGTACCTCGTCCATGGCGACGAGCCGCTCCTCGCGATCGAAGCCGGCGATCAGGTCCGTGCCGCCGCGCGTGCGGCTGGGTTCGACCAGCGCGAAATCCTGGTTGCCGAGCCCGGCTTCAAGTGGGACGCGTTTGCGGCCGCCAATCGCAATCTCGGTCTTTTCGGTGAGCGGAAGCTCATCGATCTCTCGATCCCGTCGGGCAAGCCCGGCGTCGAAGGCGCGCGCGTGCTCGAGGATTGCGCCGCGAACCCGAACGCGGACACCCTCACGCTGATCACGCTGCCGCGGCTCGATCGCGCCGCGCAAGCCGCGGCGTGGTTCTCTGCGCTCGAGCGAGGAGGCGTCAGTGTTGCGGTGCATCCGCTCGATCGCGACGAATTGCCGCAATGGCTTGGCGAGCGCCTCGCGCGACAGCATCAGCGCGTCGCCGACGAGACCTTGCAGTTCCTCGCCGACGCAACCGAG
>JBGPYP010000150.1:0-6354 GCA_041493285.1 Casimicrobiaceae bacterium | reverse complement strand
TGTTCGAGATCGCGGCGCGTTACTTCGACATCAGCGAGGAGGGCAACTTCGAGGAGCGCAACATCCTGCATCGCACCATCGAGCCCGCCGAGGCGGCGCGCATGTTCGGGATAAGTGAAGATGAGAGCGTCGAAGCGATCCGCGAGATTCGCCGCCGGCTGTTCGAGGCGCGCGAGCGGCGCATCAAGCCCGACCGCGACGAGAAGATCCTCGCGGCGTGGAACGCGATGATGATCGCGTCATTGGCCGAGGGGTTTCGGGTGCTCGGGGATGAGCGCTATCTCGAGGCGGCCCGCCGCGGTGCGGAGTTCGTGATGACGCGGATGTGGGACGGACGATCCCTGCGCCGCTCCTTCAAGGACGGCACCGCGCGCTTCAACGCATATCTGGAGGATTACGCCCTGCTCGCTGGCGCGATGATCGATCTCTACGAGGCGACGCTGGACGCCGCATGGTTGCAGCGGGCGCGCACGCTGGCCGACGTAATCCTGGAGCGCTTCATCGATCGCGACAAGGGCGGCTTCTTCTTCACCTCGGAAGACCATGAACAGCTGATCACGCGCTCGAAGGCCGCCTTTGACGGTTCGACGCCGTCGGGCAACAGCGCGGCCGCGATGGCTCTCCTGCGGTTGCACGAATATCTCGGCGAACAGCGCTACTTCGACGAGGCCGTGCGCACGCTCAAGCTGTTCGCCCCGTTCATCGAGAAGCAGCCGTTCGCCTTCTCGCATATGCTCGAAGCCGCTGACCTGTACCAGCGTGGGCCGGTCGAGATCGTGCTGGTCGGCGACCGTTCCAGCAGCGAGTTCCATCAATGGCTTGAACGGCTCGGGCTGCTCTACATTCCCAATCGCGCGATCTTCGCCGTCGATCCGGCGGCTGGCGAGCCCGCATTCATTCCCGAAGCCGCGCGGGACAAGCCCCAAGTCGCTGGTCGGCTCACCGCCTATGTATGCCGCGAGCGGACCTGCTCAGCGCCGCACACTTCGATAGAAACGCTGGAGGCGGAACTGCGCGGATGAGCGAGCAGCGCGCCGAGCGCGGTGCGATTGATCCGCAGCCCGGCACACCGGAGCTGCACAGGCCCTTCGAGGCGATCGTCGTCAATCGCGCGAGCGCCGAGCGCCACTTCGGTGGCGGTCCGCTCAAAGTGGTCGCGTTCAACGCCTTCGGCGGCCGCGATATCGACGCAATCGTTGCCCGGCTGAGCCGTCCGCCGCTGGCCGGCGCCTCGATAATAGTGATGTCGGAGCTGGACTGGCGGCTACCGCGCACCGGCGTGCGCGAGGTGGCCGCTGAAATCGCCCGGCGGCTGGAAATGAGCTTTGCGTACCAGCCCGGGATGGGATTCGCGGGCGAGGGCGGGGCGTTCAATGCGTTCGTCGGCACCGCGATTCTCTCTACGACGCCGCTGCGCGAAGTGAGATCAATTCCGATTCCGGTGGTTCATCCGGTGACGGGCGGGCGCTTCCGCGGCACCCCACGCCGTTCACGCAGAGTCTTCGCGCCCACCGGCGTTGCAGCGACCATCTCAATCGGCGGCCGGCGCATCGCAATCGGCACGGTACATCTGGAGAGTCATGCTGATCCGGCCGGCCGCGAGCGCCAGATGGCCGCCTTCATCGAAGGCATCGAGGCCGGTGTGCCGGCGATAATTGCCGGCGACTTCAACACCACCACGACCAGCCTGAGTTACAGCACGGCCGTGGCCGAGGTGCTGCGCCTGATCGTGCGCGAACCGCGCCGCTTTCGCGATCCCGAGCGCCACGAGCCACTGTTCCAGCGGCTGCGCGAAGCCGGCTTCTCGACCGCCGATGCAAACGCGCCGCTCAAGCCGACGTTCACTTTCAGCCGCATGGTGCCGCCGCCGATGCGTCCCAAGCTCGACTGGATAACAGCGCGCGGCCTCCGCCCGATCGCCGCATCGGCAGCAGTCGTGCCGGCGCGCCGCTCGATGCTGGCGGCGCGCTTTTCCGATCACGACTTTATCGTTTGCGATTTCAGCCTGTAGTCAGCGCCATACAGGCGCGCCACATCCGCGCGCGATGATGTTATAAGCTCAGCCCGAAGAGGAGCTGCGACGAATGACATCGTTCAACGGCTTGGGCATGCATCTGGGAAATCTTTCGCGCCTGTCGAACGCGAAGACCCGATCGATATCCGCTGAGAATCCGACCGGTGAGAAGGGCAAGGGCGCGATGGCGATCCCTGAGCCCGGCAAAGCCCCGGCGCGCGAGCTCGGCCAGGGATGGAAGGTCTCGCCATACGTGATCATCGCGCCGGGTGAGACGAAGATGCTCGCGGACATCACCGGAGCGGGCGCAATCCAGCAGATCTGGATGACCCCCGGCGGGCGCTGGCGCGACAGCATCATCCGCATCTACTGGGATGACTCACCCACGTCAGCGGTCGAATGTCCGGTCGGCGACTTCTTCGCTTGCGGATGGAATCGATACGCGCAGCTCTCGTCGCTGGCGGTATGCGTGAATCCGGGCAGCGCGCTGAATTGCTACTGGGAGATGCCGTTTCGCCGGCGCGCACGAATCACGATGACCAACACCGCCGAGACGCCGACTGTGCTCTTCTACCAGATCAATTACACGCTGACGGACGTGCCCGACGATGCCGCGTACTTCCACGCGCAGTTCCGCCGCGTCAATCCGCTCCCGTACAAGCAGGTCTACACGATTCTCGAGGGCGTGCGTGGCCGCGGCCAATACGTGGGCACCTACATGGCGTGGGGCGTGAACAACAGCGGATGGTGGGGCGAAGGCGAGATCAAGTTCTTCCTGGATGGCGATGGCGAGTTTCCGACTATCTGCGGGACCGGCACCGAGGATTATTTCTGCGGATCATACGACTTCGACCCGGGCATCGCGGCGCGCGTGAGCGGGTTCCCAGCCGAGCCGAGCCACTACCGCGAATTCACGACGCCTTATGCCGGATTGCCGCAGGTGATCCGGCCTGACGGCGTCTACAACTCACAAACGCGCTTCGGCCTGTATCGATGGCATATCCCCGATCCGATCCGCTTCGAGAGTGATTTGCGTGTGACGATCCAGGCGCTCGGATGGCGCGGCGATCCGGCGCGTGGCGGGCGCTTCCTGCCGCTGCAGGACGATATCGCCTCGGTCGCGTACTGGTATCAGACGCAGCCGACCGCGCCATTCCCGCAGCTACCGGATCGCGACTATCTCGAAATTATTTAGCGAAAACCGAGCAGCCATCCGCCGACAGGAGAGATCCGGGATTCTTCGCTGCGCTCAGAATGACGACGGTGGCGATGAATCCCGGCCCTCGGGTCAACGTGGCCTCAACTGAGTCTCCGAACTACGCCGTGGCGCGATGGCCGTTGGTGGCGATGCGCTCGGTCCGCCCGATACGCGGGTCCTCGACCTCGTAGCTCTTGAGCTCCGGCATCACCTCGGCGGCGAACAGGCGCATGTTGGCGTCGGCGATGTCGTAGGGCATGCCTGCGTAGCTGAAGACGCCGACAAACGCTTCCGCTCCGGTGCGCTTGCGGCGGTCCATGATCTTCTCGTAGCACATCTCCGGTGTGCCCCAGATCTGTAGGCCGAGGAAGAAGTCGATCATTGCGTCAGGATTTGTTCGGGCAGCTTCCTGAACGCTCGCATACGCCTCGTAGCCCTTCATCTTCGTCAGATGGTCGCTCATCAGCTCGTAATGGCGCAGGGCGGTCTGCCAGTAACCGCCGATCCACTTGCGCGCCATCGCCTCGGCCCGATCGGCGCTCTCGTCGCAGAACGTCCATCCGGCCATGATCGGCGGCGGCGCCTCGGCGCCGGTCGTCTTCCTGTAGGTGCTGCGATATTCGTTCAGTTCCTTTTCGACCGCGTCCCACGGCTTCTGAGGAATGATCAGGATACCAATGCCGAGCTCGGCCATGATCCGCGAAGACTCAGGCGAGACTGCGGCGGCGTAGGTGCGGCCGCGGAACGACTTGAACGGTCGCGGCCGGATGTCACGGCGGATCTGCTTGACGAACTTGCCGTTGAACTCGCAATAGCCGCGCTCGAGTCCTTCGAGAATCATCTGCGCGGATTCGACGAAGCGCGGGCGCGACTCGTCCATGGAGAGTCGGAAGCCGTCGAACTCCACCTTGCCGGCGCCGCGCCCCAGGCCGAGGATCAGCCGGCCGTCCGAGATGTTGTCGAGCATGGCGATCTCTTCGGCCGCGCGCATCGGGTCGTGCCACGGCAGCACGACGACCATCGAGCCGAGCTGGGCCCGCTCGGTGCGCCCCGCCATGTACGTGAGGAACTGCAGCACGTCGGGACACATCGTGTAGTCGGTGAAATGATGCTCGACGCCCCAGATCGACTCGAAGCCCAGCGGCTCGGCCAGGTCCGCGAGCCGAAGCTCGTTGCGATAGACCTCGCGATCCGAGCGGCGCTGCTGCGGATTCTGAAAGACCGACGCCATGCCGACGTGCATACGCTCTCCTTCCCGACGCAGCCCGAGAGTAGCCCTCGCGCTCGAACGCGTCAATCCGTCCACGTGGCTGTGGATCACGTCGAAGTCGGCGGCCCGCCCGAACACCATGCCGAGCTCGCGCGTGAACTCGGCCGCCAGACGGTCGCGGGTCTCCACGCCCCAGCGCATGGCCCGCTCGACGACCGGCACCAGCGTGGCCGCGGTGCGGGAATCGCCGCTGGCGAACAACGTCACGTCGTGGCCGCGGCGCACCAGCTCCTCGGTCAGCATCGACACCACGCGCTCGGTGCCCCCGTAGAGCTGCGGTGGGACCGCTTCGAAGAGGGGAGCAACCTGAGCGATACGCATCGGTGATTTCGTGATATGCAATACGACGGCCAGGCAGCCGCCTCGATGAGGGAGAGCGCATGATCGCGCAGACCGCGGAGGTTCGCGAGCAGCACCGGTTCGACGTCGGCGCGCTCGAGCGCTACCTGCGCGAGCACGTGCCGGGCTTCGCCGGTCCGCTCGAGGTTGCACAATTCCGCGGCGGTCAGTCGAACCCGACCTATCACCTCCGCGCGGGCCAGCGCGAGTACGTGCTGCGCCGCAAGCCGCCCGGCAAGCTGCTGCCCTCGGCGCACGCCGTGGATCGCGAGTATCGCGTGATCACCGCCCTGGGGCGCACCGACGTGCCGGTGCCGCGCACGTACGTGCTGTGCGAGGACGCCGCCGTCATTGGCACCGCCTTCTTCGTCATGGACTGCGTGCACGGTCGCGTCTTCTCCGATCCGGCGCTGCTCGAGGCGACGCCGGGCGAGCGCACGGCGATGTACGACTCGATGAACGACGTGCTGGCGCGCCTGCACAGGGTCGACGAGCAGGCGGTGGGGCTCGGCGACTTCGGCCGGCCGGGCAACTACTTCAGCCGTCAGATCCATCGGTGGACGCAGCAGTACCGCGCCTCGGAGACGGAGCGGTTCGAGTCGATGGAGCGTCTCATCGAGTGGCTGCCGGCCCACCTGCCGGCCGACGACACCACCACGCTCGTGCACGGCGACTACCGGCCCGGCAACCTCATCATGCACCCGAGCGAGCCGCGGGTCGCCGCCGTGCTCGACTGGGAGCTGTCCACGCTGGGCCATCCCCTCGGCGACCTGGCGTACTTCTGCATGCCCTACCGTCTGGGCGGCGAGTGGGACGGCTTCCGCGGCAAGGATCTCAAAGCGCTCGGCATCCCGAGCGAGCAGGAGTTCGTGGCCGCCTACTGCCGCCGGGTCGGACGTGTCGACATCCCGGAGTGGGACTGGTACATCGTGTTCGCGATGTTCCGGCTGGGCGCCATCGCCCAGGGCATCATGGGCCGCGTCATCGCCGGCACCGCCAACGATCCCCACGCCCGCAGCCGCGGCGAGCGCGCCCAGCCCCTGGCCGACGCCGGCTGGACCATCGTCCAGACGCTCGCGTAACGCCGTCTTCGAAGTCGCGTAGTCCAGCGCGGCCCCGGGCGGGCGCGGGCGCGCGCGGGCCAGAGGGGCTCCGAGGGCTGCCGTCGCGCCGAGGGCTCGCCTGAACGACGCGAGCGGGGTTCGCGCGGGCCCCCCATCCCCCGGAGGGGGTTGGGGCTCGGACAAGTAGGGCGTGGGCGGCGCGCTCACCCCGCCGGCAGCGACGGTGGGAGGCAGGCTCGCCCTCGGTCGCGACGGCCGAAGACCCCTCAGCCCTCTCCGCGGGCTCGCTCCGCCGCCCCCGCCGTGCGCGCCGGGAACGCGCCCGGGCAAGCCGGCGAATCTCGGACTCGAGTACTAGCGGCTCTGCGGGGCTTCCTGGGCTGGGGGCAGGACCTCAACGACGCGCTCGTCGATCCGCCAGGCGGCCAGGAACTTCTTCCAGGCGGGCAGCGGGTACTCGCCCAGCTTG
>JBGPYP010000266.1:0-3839 GCA_041493285.1 Casimicrobiaceae bacterium | reverse complement strand
GCGCTCGCCGCGGCGGCGCACGCGCAACTGGCCCCGCAATTGCGTGAATCCCCCGGCGTCACCGCGGCGCCATCGGCTGCAACGACGGCAACGGTATCCGCACCTGCTAGCGACACCTCGGCAATAGATCTGGCCGACTACAAGCTCGGTCCCGGCGACGTGCTCCAGATCCAGGTGCTGAACGCGGAGCCGTTCAACCGCAAGCTGCGCGTGGATTCGGTCGGCAACATTTCGCTGCCGCTCCTCGGCAACATCCGCGTCGCCGGGCTGACGCCGCACGAGGTCGAGACCGTCATCGCCGACGTGCTGCGCGAAAAGTTCATGAACGACCCGCAAGTGGGCGTATTCGTCGAGGACTCGGCGAGCCTGCGCTTCTCGATCGAGGGTGCGGTGAAGACGCCCAACGTCTTTCCGCTCAAAGGCCGCGTCACGTTGCTGCAGGCATTGGCAATGGGCGGCGGCTTCACCAGGGTGGCCGATCCCACGCAGGTGCGCGTTCTTCGCGGCGCCGGGGCCGAGCAGCAGACGCTGGTGTTCGACGCAGAAAAGATACGCGAAGGCAAGCTGCCCGACCCGGTGGTTCTCGGGAACGACGCGATAATCGTCGAGTCCTCGACCGCGAAGACGGTGTTCTACGAGACGGTGGACACGATCCGCGGCATCGTGGGCTTCGGCACCGTGCACTGATGGAAGCCGCATCCTCACTCGCCAAACCGCCGCCGTTGGGCGTCCCCAATGTGGGCGCGGCGCGCGTACCGCACGCACACCCATCCGCGCAGGTCGCGCTGTGGACGGTCGCCGGCGTGGTCGCGCTGGTCCTGGTCTGGCGCATCGTCGTCGTTAACGTTTCGGCGATGTTCGCACTGGAAGCCGAAACTACCCCCGCGGCCGCCGCGCGAGCAGTGGCGTGGGACGCGGCCAATGCCGAAGCGCTCGTGCGCGAAGCGGACACACTGGTCGAGCGCGATCCGGCGCGCGCCGAGGACCTCGCCCGTCGCGCGCTCGTCGCCAACCCCGCCAGCGCGCACGCCTGGCTCGTACTCGCGCGCGGCGCCGCCGCCGCCGGGCAGACGCAGGCCTATGCCGATTACCTCGCGCATTCGGCCGAACTCGAGCCGCAGAACGCGGCGACGCATCTCGCGCTCGCCGACCTCGCGCTGCGACAAAACGATGCGGACGCCGCGCTCGTCAATCTCGACGCCGTGATCCGGGCGCGCCCGGCCATCGCGGCGGAACTCTACCCGCAACTCCTCGCCGTCCTTCAGACCTCGCCCGGCGAAACGGCGCTGCGCCGGCTGTTCGCGCACGGCATCCCGAAGTGGTGGCCCGCGTTTTTCGCCTATGCGTCGGCGCGCGCGGCGATCTCGGTCGTGCCACTGCGACTCCTCGACATCCGGCGCAATTTCGACCCGTCACCCGCCGTCGTCGAGCGGCAGCCGATCGTTGCCCGGCTCGCGCACGAAGGCGAGTGGCAGCCGGCGTTCCTGGTCTGGTTGAACGGACTGACCCCCGAACAGCGACGCGCGGCGGGCAACGTCTACAACGGCAGCTTCGAAGCCCCCTTCACCGGCACGACGTTCGACTGGCGCTGGCCCGCGCACAATGGCGTCGAGATCGAGGCGCTGCCGACGTTCGGCACGACCGGCGCGCGCGCGCTGCGCATCGCCTTTCAGGGGCAGTTGACCACGCCGCGGCTCATCGCGCAGACGTTGCTGCTCGACCCGGGATATGCCTACGAGTTGCGGGCCCGCTACCGCCTGGAGTCGCTCCGCACGCAGTTCGGCGTGCAATGGGAGATCTCCTGTGGCGCCGAAGGCTCGGCGCAAGTGCTCGCCACGGGAGACCGGCTGGTCGGCACGTCCGACTGGAGGGAATTCGCAGTCAATTTCGCCGTTCCGGCGGATTGTTTCCCGCAACAGATCGCGCTCGTTCTGCGTGGCGATGCAAAGCTGGATCTGCAGGCCACAGGACTCGCGTGGGACGATGATTTGCAGATTATCCGTGGTGCCGCAGTCGGTTTTTCGAAGACTGCATCCGCATCAAAGCCCGACGCGTCGGCATCGGCTGGCGGCGAAGTCGGGTCCCGTAAAAGAGGCAGCCGGCTATAAGGTGAACGATGAACAGATCCATCGCAAAGCTTTGCGGATTCACGATCCTCGCCTCGAGTGTGGTCGCGGGTTCCGCCTTGGCGCAGGGAGCGGTAAGCGGCGAACTTCGCGACCTCAAGGGATCGGTGATGGTCCTCAAGGGCAAGGACTACGTCAACGGCAACGTCGGCATGGCCCTTGGCGCGGGGGACCGCGTCCTCGTGCTGGAGAAGGCGCTGGCCAAGGTAATGGTCAACACCGGCGGCCAACGCTGTGAGATCGATCTCAAGGAGAATCAGGCGTTCACTCTTGCCGCCGTCGATTGCAAGGCGCTGCTCGCGAGCGTGCAGACGGTGCCCGCTGCCGGCGTGCCGGGCGGCACCCCGGTAACCGGAGGCGTTGCCGGCGGTGGGACGGTCGCCACAGGCGCTGGTGGGGATCTGGTATGGCTCGGCGGCATGGCGGCGCTCAACACAGGCCTTTTCGTCACCACCCGCCAGAAAGCGAGCGGCGACTGATTCATCCGTCGAATTGCCGCGAAACGGTCTGGCGCCAGCGACGGCCTCGTCTCGAGTCTGTCATGCGACGTCGTCCGCGATGAACGCGCCGTCGCACCGGAAAGGCCGCGATGAGCCGGGTTCTGCGGCCTTTTTCATTGCCGCCGTCCTGATCGCGTTTGCGCCGCTGTTTCGTGGCGGCAACCGCCCGTTCCCGCTTCTGGTGCTCGAGCTGGTGGCGCTGGCCGGCCTCGCGGTGGCACTGCTGCCTGCGCGCTCGCGTGAACGCATTCCCATGGGCGCCGTCGTATTCGCTGCGCTCGTCGCATCGATTCCGCTGCTGGATCTCGTCCCGCTGCCGCTCGAGGCGTGGAGTGCGCTTGCCGGTCGCGCCTCTCTCGCCGAAGTCCTCCGCGCACAGCCGGGAACGACGACGCACACGCTGAGCGTGATCCCGTTCGAGACCGAGTACGCCGGGCTCGCGCTGCTGCCGCCGCTGGCTGCCTTCCTGCTCGGAATTCAGTTGCGTCTGCCCCACGTGATCCGCATCCTGCAGGTGCTGGTCGCGGTGGCGGCAATCGAGGCCGTGCTGGGCCTGATCCAGTACGGCAGCCTCGGCGGCGGCGTGGCCGGCATGCGGGCCTCCGGCACCTACGTGAACCCCAATCACTTCGCCGGCTTGATGCTGATGGTGCTGCCCGTCGCGCTGATGGGGCTCGCCGTCGAAATCGGCGACCGCACGCGCGACCGCAAGTTCGGCCGCGGTCTGCTCGGTGCGCTGAAACGCACAGTCGCCTCGAAGGGTACCAAGGTGCTCGTCGCCGTCGCCGTGATCGTGCTGTTGCTGATGGCGATCGTATTCTCGCGCTCGCGGGCCGGCATCATGCTCGCCGCGCTCGGTGTCGCCATCACCACGATCACCGCCGCGCCGCGCATCGGCGGGCCGCGCGCCTACGGCGTGATGGGCCTCGTCCTCGCGGTAGTCGTCGGGTTCGCGGCGGCCATCGGGCTGATTCCCGTGATCGATCGATTTGCCGCGATCGAGACGCTCGAGGACGACCGCTGGCCGATGATCCTGGCGGCGGTTGAAATGGCCGGGCGCTATTTTCCCGTGGGCGCCGGCATGGGCACGTTCGCCGCGCTGTATCCGCCATTCCAGCCGCCGGAAATCCTGGCGCTGGTGCATCGCGCGCACAATGACTATGTCGAATGGGTGGCCGAGGCGGGTCTCCTCGCGCTGCTGGCCATCGGGCTC
>JBGPYP010000418.1:0-2023 GCA_041493285.1 Casimicrobiaceae bacterium | reverse complement strand
TGTCATACAGGTGCACCTGCGGGAACTCGCGCACCACAGGATCGATGTCGCGCGGCACAGCGATGTCGATCAGCAGCAGCGGCCGGCCGTTGCGCTGCGCGATCGCTTGCGTCACTTCCTTGCGCCCGATGAGGAACCCGGGCGCCGCGCTCGAGCTGATCACGATGTCGGCGTCGGCCATGGCGAAAGGCAGCTTGTCGAACGAAACGGCCTCGCCTTCCAGCTCCTCAGCCAGCTCCCGCGCGCGCTGAGGCCGGCGGTTCGTGACGAGCAGCCGCGACGCGCCGTTGCGCGCCAGGCTGCGCGCCGCCAGCTTGCCCGTCTCGCCCGCGCTGACGACCAGCACCGTGCGGCTCGATAGGTCGCCGAGCACCTGCCGCGCCAGCGCGACGGCCGTCGAGCTGACGGAGACGGCGTGATGGCCGATCGCCGTCTCGCTGCGCGCGCGCCGCCCGACTCGGATCGCTTCGTGGAAGAGCTGTGAGAGCACCGCGTTGTGCGTGCCCGCGGCCGTCGCGGCGGCGAACGCGACGCGCACCTGCCCGAGGATCTCCGCTTCGCCTAGGACCATCGACTCGACGCCGGCCGAGACGCGGAAGAGATGCCGTGCCGCGTCCTGCTCGGCGTGATGGTAGAACACGTCGTCCGGCACGTCGGGCGCGTCCTTCAGCTCACGCAGCAGTGCCGTGACGGAGCCGGCGGCGATCGGGTGGTGCGACGCGAGATAGACCTCGGTGCGGTTGCAGGTCGAAAGCAGCACGGCTGCGCCACCGAAGCGGGGCAGCGCGGCGGGCAGCTCGTCGGCGGAGAACGCGAAACGCTCGCGCACGGAGACCGGCGCGGTAGTGTGGTTGATGCCGACGAGCGTGATGTGCATCGTTACTCCGTGGGACAGGCTTTAGCCTGCCGCACACGTCAGGCTAAAGCCCGGCCCTCGGGAACTCCTTACATTGCAACCTCTTCTACCAGCTCCGATACCAGATCGCCCGCGCCGAGCGACTCCAGCAGGCGCGCCTTGGCTTGTCGATACTTTCGTTGCGCGAGCAGCACGCGCAGCTGCTCGTCGATCGCTTCTTGCCAGAGCTCGACATCGGGCCGGATGCCGCGCGAACGCAGGTCGTTGCGGACTTCTGCCAGCAGCTCAGCGAGCGCGGGCATCTCTTCGGTAAGGTACGCCTCCAGCTCCTCGCGCAGCCTTCGCGCCAGCGCCGGGCTGGTACCGCCCGTGGATGCCGCGACGGTAATGTTGCCGCGCCGGATGACGGCGGGCAGGATGAAGTCGCAGTTTTCGGTATCGTCGGCGGCGTTCACCCAGACGCGGCGGCGCTTGCCTTCGGCGGACACGGCGGCGTTCACCGCGCCATCGTCCGTCGCGACCATGACGACCTCGTAGCCTTCGACGTCGCCTTCGCGATACTCACGCTGCTCCAACGACTCGATCTTCCCCTCAGCGAGCATGCGCTGCAGGTCTTTCGTAAGCTTCGGCGAGATGATGTCGACGCGGCCGCCCGCGGCGAGCAGCCCCTCGACCTTCCGTTGCGCCTCGCGCCCGCCTCCGATGACGAGACAGCGGCGGTCCTGCAGCTCGATGAAGACGGGATAGTACGCCATGGCTACGCTTTCCCCACGGGCTGCTCGTACGCCTCAGTCAGTCCGATCAGCACCTGGTCCGCGAGCGCGGTCACCTGCTCGTAGGCGTTAAGCGCATCGCCGGCGGAGAGGCCATGCTGCTGCGTCGCCTGCTTCGTCGCGTCGTCCAGGCTGCGCCGGAAGAAGATGAACGCCTCGACGGCCTGCGCCAGCGGCAGCCCGGACGCCGCGAGCTCGCGACCGTACTCATGGCCGAGCTCGCGCGCCTCTTCCAACAGACCAGCGCGTCGTGTCCGGCGCCCCAAGTACTGGGCGGCGAGTGCTGCGAGCTTGCGTCCGAGCGGCCGCAGCCGATCGCGCTGCGATTCGTCAACGGTGGTGTTCCACGGCGCCTCGCGCGCGGGCCGGGTGTGGAGCTGACGGCGGATGTGCG
>JBGPYP010000365.1:0-2559 GCA_041493285.1 Casimicrobiaceae bacterium | reverse complement strand
CGCGGCTTGCGAATAGGATGAACTATTCGCTGCGCTCGCAGTTGGCAACTGAGGCCTAGCATCTGAGGCCATTGCGCCAGAAACGCGGTTCATGTGGGGCCTGTTCAGAGGTTCCCTGAGCTACGCCATGTACATCCCGCCGTTCACATGCAGCGTCGCGCCGGTAATGTACCCCGCCTCGCGCGAGGCGAGGAAGGCAACCGCGTGCGCGACGTCTTCCGGCAACCCCAATCGCCCCAGGGGTATGCGCTCGATCAGCTTTTCGCGCTGCGCGTCGGTCAGCGAGCGCGTCATGTCGGTGTCGATGAACCCCGGGGCGACGCAATTGACGGTAATGTTGCGGCTGCCGATTTCCTGCGCCAGCGACTTGGTGAACCCGATCAGCGCCGCCTTCGCCGCGGCGTAATTCGTCTGCCCGGCGTTGCCGCTGACGCCGACGACCGAGCCGATGTTCACGATCCGGCCGTGGCGTGCCTTCATCATGCCGCGCAGGACGGCCTTCGAGAGCCGGTACGCCGACTTGAGGTTGGTATCCAAGATGACGTCCCACTCCTCGTCCTTCATGCGCAACAGGAGGTTGTCGCGGGTGACGCCGGCGTTGTTGACCAGGATCGTGATCTCGCCTACGCGCGCGGCGATGCCCGTAACGGCCGGCTCGATGCTCGCGCCGTCGGTCACGTCGAGCCGTATTCCTTCGCCATTCTGGCCCGCTTCCCGCAGATAAGCGGAGATCGCCGCCGCACCGTTTTCGGTCGTTGCGGTGCCGACAACGCTGGCGCCCGCGCGCGCCAGCTCGAGCGCGATCGCCTTGCCGATGCCGCGCGTGGCGCCGGTGACGAGGGCGGTCTGTCCATCGAGCATCGGGTCTCCCTACGTCGTCGCGCCGATTGCCGCAGCGATCGCCTCGGCGTCGTTCAATGGCAGCGCGTTGAGATCGGGCGCGATGCGCTTGGTCAAGCCGGTCAGCACCTTCCCGGGCCCGCACTCGAGCACGTGCGTCACGCCCCGGGCGACGAAGGCCTGGATGGTCTCAGCCCAGCGCACGGGGCTCGCCGCCTGCGCTGCCAACGCGGCGCGGATTGCGTCCGGCGAATCCGCGGCGGACACGTCGACGTTGTGAATCACCGGGACCGTCGGCGGATCGACCGCAACTTGCGCCAGGCGCGCCGCGAGCCGTTCCGCGGCCGGCTTCATCAGCAGGCTGTGGAATGGTGCGCTCACCGGCAACATGAGCGCGCGCTTGGCGCCGCGCGCCTTGGCCGCGGCACCGGCGCGTTCAACTGCCTCGCGGTGTCCGGCGATGACGATCTGGTCGGGCGCGTTGAAGTTGACCGGTTCAACGACCTGCCCCTGCGCCGCCTCGCGGCACGCGTCGGCGATGCCGGCGGCATCGAGGCCCATGATCGCGGCCATCGCGCCTACACCCGCGGGCACCGCCTCCTGCATCGCTTGCGCGCGAAAGCGAACCAACGGCACCGCGTCGGCAAACGCGAGTGCGCCCGCGGCGACGAGCGCGGCGTATTCGCCTAGGCTGTGCCCGGCAAGGATGTCGGGCGCACTGCCGCCCGCGGCACGCCAGGCGCGATACACCGCGATGTCGGCCGCCAGCATCGCCGGTTGCGTGTTGACCGTCTGGTTGAGCGCCTCATCCGGCCCGCCGTCGACGAGTCCCCAGAGATCCTCACCCAAGGCCGCCGACGCCTCGGCGAACGTATCCCGCACGACGGGAAACGCGTCGTAACGGCGCATCATGCCCACCGACTGCGAGCCCTGGCCAGGAAACACCATCGCCAGCTTCATCGTTTGCTCACCATCGCAACAGGACCGAGCCCCAGGTGAACCCACCGCCCACGCCGAGCAGCATTACATATTGCCCGGGACGGATTCGCCCGTCGCGCACCGCCAGATCGAGCGCCAGCGGGATCGACGCTGCGGAAGTGTTTGCATGCAGGTCGACCGTCGCGATCATGCGTTCCAGCGGGACGTGCAGCTTTTTCGCGGTCGCCTGCATGATGCGGATGTTCGCCTGGTGCGGGATCAGCCAGTCGATGGCCGAGCTCGTCAGCCCGTTTGCGGCCAGCGCTTCCTGCGCGACCTCGGCGAGCACCTTCACGGCGAACTTGAACACCGTGTTGCCTTCCATCGTCAGCAGCGGCGTGCCGCTCACCGCGCCGTGCGCGACCGTACCGGGCACGGCGAGGATATGGCGGTAATGGCCGTCGGCGTGCAAGTGCGCCGACAAGATGCCCGGTTCCGCCGTGGGCGTCAGCACGACCGCCCCGGCACCGTCGCCGAAGAGCACGCAGGTGCCGCGGTCGCTCCAGTCGAGGATGCGGGAGTAGATCTCGGCGCCGACGACCAGCGCGTTCCTGACCTGGCCGCTCTTGACCATGAGATCGGCCAGACCCAGCGCGTAGACGAAACCGCTGCACACCGCCTGGATGTCGAACGCCGGGCCGTTTTTCGTTCCGAGCTTGTCCTGAAGAATGCACGCCGTCGACGGGAAGACCATGTCGGGCGTGGTCGTCGCCAGCACGATGAGATCGACCTCGGCCGGCG
>JBGPYP010000120.1:0-7718 GCA_041493285.1 Casimicrobiaceae bacterium | reverse complement strand
CGCGCCGGCCGCCGGCTATAATGCAATTCCGCTCCAGCGCGCACCATGAATCTCGACCGCGTCTCCGCCGGCAAGGACGTTCCGCACGATTGCAACGTGATCGTCGAGATCCCGATGCACGGCGACCCGATCAAGTACGAAGTCGACAAGGACACCGGCGCCGTATTCGTCGATCGCTTCCTGTCTACGGCGATGCGCTATCCGTGCAACTACGGCTACATCCCGCACACGCTGTCCGATGACGGCGATCCGTGCGATATGCTGGTGCTCTCTCCGGCGCCGCTGATCACCGGCGTGGTCGTGCGCTGCCGGCCGATCGGGATGCTCAAGATGGACGACGACGCCGGCGGCGATGCGAAAATCCTCGCCGTCCCGATCGACAAGCTCTCCAGCCTGTACCGGGCGATCCAGTCGCCGCGCGACCTGCCCGAGCTGACCACGCGGCAGATCGCGCACTTCTTCGAGCATTACAAGGACCTCGAGCCCGGCAAGTGGGTGCGCGTATCGAGCTGGGTCGACGCGGGCGAGGCGAAGAGCGAGATCCTGGCTTCCGTCGCGCGCTATCAAGCCGCGAGGCCCAAGCCTCAATTCTGACGAGCGTGGCTCAGAGCCGCAGCGGCGCGTGTGACGGTTGATCGTCAACGAGGCGGACCGGCATCGACCATCAGCCGCGTGCCGGCGAGACGATCCTGGAAGAATCGGCGGTCGCGATGGACAAGCGCCCAGGCGTAGTTGAACGCCAGCGGGAAGAACGCCCAGCGGCCGTACGCTAAGGGCTCCACAGCGGCGTAGACGCCGATCGCCAGAGCAGGCCCGTCCAGCACGCGAGGTAGCGCAGCGCGGCGGTCGGCAGGCCGACGGGCTGTCGGGTGGCAGTGCGCAGCGCGAGTCGCCAAGTCTTCATCGGCAACGTCCGCCGCCCGCCACTCCGCAGCCAGCCGCAGTTGACCCCTCAGGCGACGAACATCACCGCAGCCGACAGGTGGCGCGCGGCGGGCGACATCAGGTACAGAGGCCTCGAGGCGTCGACCGGGTTTAGGCTAGGGGTTGCGGCCGGGTCAGGCACCGGTGTGACCGCCGGCAGCAGCGCGAAGCCGACCAGAACGAGCGGCGCGGTGAGCAACAGCGCCTCGTACGCGCTCGCTCCCAGCCTGCGCGCGAGACCCGCCGGTCGCCCGGCGCCGGAATTCACGGTTTGCCTTCGGCTCCGGCGGGCTTCGGCTTCCCTTGTGGCGCGGGCGGCGCGGGCGGGCCCCGGCTCTCCAGCTCGCGCCGCTTCTCCGGCGGCAGTTGCTGGTACTCCTGCCACTTCTGCGGGACCTGCTGGCGCTTGTCGGGCGGCAGTTGCTTGATATTCTTGTATTGTTCGCGCGCCTGGCGCCTTTGCTCGGGGGTGAGATGCGCCCAGGCGCTCATTTGCTGCTGCACGCGCTGTTGCTCGTCCGGGGCGAGCTTCGGGTAACGCTTGGCGATTCCCAGCCACTTCTGCCTGCGTGTCGCTTCGAGCGAATCCCATTCGCCGGCAAGCGGTGCTAAGACCTGCTTGTCGGCCGCGGAAAGCTCCGCCCACGTGGGCGCGCGCGGCCCGACCGCGACGGCAGCGGCCGGTGAGCTACCGACTGCGATCGCTAGCACGCAGGCCGCGATCAGGGCTCGGAGTGCTTGAGCCAAGCCTGGAATCCCCCGTCCAGATAGGCTTCGATAGGCAACTCGGAGGACAGGATCGCCGCATCGGTTTCCTCGATGTCACGCGCCTGCTGGGCCGTTTGCCAATATTGGAAGGAGAGAATGCCGCCGACGATCAGCAGCACGCTGACCCAGATCCGCACGTCGGCAAAGAAACGCCGTCCACCGAGCGTCCCGCCGCCGGCCCCGGCCAGGACGAGTTCGGACGCCCGCCGCGGCTCGGAGAGTCGAGCCAGCGCTTCCTGGCGGGCGAGCTGCAGCTTGTACGCTATCCCGGCCTTGAGCTCCGCCGTCCCGCGGTCGAGGTAACCCGTTATTTCCTTTGCAATTTCGCGTTCGTTCATAGACTAACCCCTCTGGCCTTGAGGATTTCGGCCAACGCACGGACGGCCCGTGAACAGTGAGTCTTCACACTACCCTCGGAGCAGCCCATGACGGTGGCGGTCTCCGCGACGTCGAGTTCTTCCCAGTAACGCAACAGAAATGCTTCGCGTTGACGCGCGGGCAGCCGCGCCAACGCCTGCTCGATCAGGGCGACGGTCTCCGCCTGCTGATGCGCCCCGGCAGGATCGGCCGACAAATTCGAGTCCCCTCTCGCGGGCAAAGTTTCAAGCGGGTCGAAATCGTCGCCCCTGTCGTCCTTCTGGCCGAGCGCGGAGAGCAGCGTCGTCCACGTCGAGCGGACTTTCTGGCGCCGAAAATGGTCGTGGATCGTGTTCTGCAGGATGCGCTGAAACAGCATCGGCAGCTCTGCGGTCGGCTTGGCGGAGTATTTCTCCGTGAGCTTGAGCATCGCGTCCTGGACGATGTCGAGCGCGGCATCTTCGTTGCGAACGGCGAAGAGCGCCTGCTTGAACGCGCGGCGCTCGACTTCAGCCAGAAAGGCCGACAGTTCTGGGTACGAAGCCAGGTGCGATCCCGGGGGTCCCGATGTGATCGACCAATTATAAAAGGCCCCGCCGGGTTTTACGGAACTGCTTGGCGAGGCTCGCGTTTCGCCGTCGGGCCGCTTGACCAAACGGGGAAGGGCCGCTACTGTTAGCGGGTCGATCAGCGGTTGTCGACGGCAGCACTGCAAATACGGTCGTTGGCGTCCCCTCCGGACGCGCCACAAGCGCGTAGGAGCACCCGATGGGATGCGGCTGGACCGGCTTTAACCCGAAAAGCCTTTGAGCTCAAGCGCCTGACCGAGGCGCGGCGCGTTTTGCAGACCCCGGGCCGCGAAAGCGACGCCGGGCAGACGTGTTCATCATCGCTTGAGGCGGATAGCCATGCAGCTCACCGGTGCAGAAATCGTCATCCGTTGCCTCCAGGAGGAAGGCGTCGAGTACGTCTTCGGCTATCCCGGCGGTGCGGTCCTCAACATCTACGACGAGCTGTTCAAGCAGGAGCAGGTCAAGCACGTCCTGGTCCGCCATGAGCAGGGCGCCGCGCACGCCGCGGATGGCTATTCGCGCTCGTCGCACAAGGTCGGCGTCTGCCTGGTCACTTCCGGGCCGGGCGTGACCAACGCCGTCACGGGAATAGCGACCGCGTACATGGACTCGATCCCGATGGTCGTCCTCACCGGCCAGGTTCCGACCCACGCCATCGGCCAGGATGCGTTTCAGGAGTGCGACACAGTCGGGATCACACGACCGTGCGTGAAGCACAACTTCCTGGTCAAGGACGTGGCGCAGCTCGCCGTGACCATCAAGAAGGCGTTCTATCTCGCCCAGACCGGGCGCCCGGGGCCGGTACTGGTCGACATCCCCAAGGACGTCACTCAGGCGAAGACCGAGTACCACTATCCGAAGACGATCTCGCTGCGTTCGTACAACCCGGTCACCAAGGGGCACGCGGGGCAGATCAAGAAGGCGGTGCAACTGTTGCTCGAAGCGAAGCGGCCGATGGTCTACGCCGGGGGCGGCGTGATCCTCAACAACGCGTCGGCGCAGCTCACGCGCCTGGTGCGGCTGCTCGGCTTCCCATGCACGACCACGCTGATGGGGCTCGGTGGCTTCCCAGGCAGCGATCCGCAGTTCACCGGCCTGCCGGGGATGCACGGCACGTACGAGTCGAACATGGCGATGCAGAACTGCGATGTCCTGATCGCGGTGGGCTCGCGTTTCGACGACCGCGTCATCGGCAACCCGGTGCACTTCTTCCGCGCGGACCGCAAGATCATCCACATCGACATCGATCCCTCGTCGATCTCCAAGCGGGTCAAGGTCGACGTTCCGATCGTCGGCTACGTCGGCGAGGTGCTCGACGAGATGCTGAAGCTGATCGAATCCTCGCCGCAGCGGCCCGATGCACAGGCGCTCAAGGCGTGGTGGGGCGAGATCAAGGAGTGGCAGCGCAAGGACTGCCTGAAGTACGACCGCAAGAGTGCGCTGATCAAGCCGCAGTACGTGGTCGAGAAGCTCTACGAGGTCACCGGCGGCGACGCGATCGTCACCTCCGACGTCGGCCAGCACCAGATGTGGGTCGCGCAATATTACAAGTTCGACCAGCCACGGCGCTGGATCAACTCGGGAGGCCTGGGTACGATGGGTTTCGGGTTGCCCGCCGCGATGGGCGCGATCCTGGCGAACCCGGGCGCGACCGTCGCCTGCGTCACGGGCGAAGCGTCGATCCAGATGTGCATCCAGGAGCTGTCGACCTGCAAGCAGTACCACCTGCCGGTCAAGATCGTGAATCTCAACAACAAGTATATGGGCATGGTCAGGCAGTGGCAGCAGTTCTTCTACGGCAACCGCTATGCGGAGTCGTACATGGATGCGCTGCCCGACTTCACCAAACTGGCCGAGGCGTACGGGCACGTCGGCATGAAGGTCGAGAAGCCCGGCGACGTCGAGGGCGCGCTGCGCGAGGCGTTCAAGCTCAAGGATCGGCTGGTGTTTCTCGACGTGATCACCGATCAGGCGGAGAACGTCTTCCCGATGGTGCCGGGAGGGAAGGGTCTGACCGAGATGATCCTGGCGGAAGAGCTATGAGCGCCGCCGGGCCGTCCCAAGGCGCGAATTGCGCCCACTGGGGGGCAGCGCAGCGGCGACAGCCGCAAGCGTGGGGGGACCATTGGCCATGAGACATATTCTGTCCATCCTGGTCGAGAACGAAGCCGGCGCGCTCTCGCGCATCTCGGGGCTCTTTTCCGCGCGCGGATACAACATCGAATCGCTGACGGTGGCGCCGACTGAGGACGCGACCCTGTCGCGGATGACCATCGTCACCGTCGGCTCCGACGACGTCATCGAGCAGATCACCAAGCAGCTGAACAAGCTCGTCGAGGTGGTCAAGGTCGTCGATCTGACCGACGGCAACCACATCGAGCGCGAGCTGATGCTGGTCAAGGTCCGTGCCGCCGGCAAGGACCGCGAAGAGATGAAGCGGCTCGCCGACGTCTTTCGCGGCCGGATCCTCGACGTCACCGACAAGAGCTACACGATCGAGCTCACCGGCACCGGGTCGAAGCTCGACGCGTTCCTGCAAGCGATCGAGCCGGGCGTGATTCTCGAGACGGTACGTACCGGCGCGTCGGGCATCGGGCGCGGGGAACGCATACTCAGGGTCTAGACGGAAGGAGATTACGATGATGAAAGTTTATTACGAGAAGGACGCCGACCTGTCGCTGATCAAGGGCAAGAAGGTCACCATCGTCGGCTACGGCTCGCAGGGCCACGCGCACGCGCAGAACCTCAACGACTCCGGCGTGAAGGTGATCGTGGGCTTGCGTGCAGGCGGCGCCTCGTGGAACAAGGCGAAAAAGGCAGGGCTCAAGGTCGCCGCGGTCGCGAACGCCGTCAAAAGCGCCGATCTGGTGATGATGCTCATGCCCGACGAGCACATCGCCGCGGTCTACCGCGACGAGGTCGAGCCTAACATCAAGAAGGGCGCGACGCTCGCTTTCGCGCACGGGTTCAACATCCACTACGGGCAGGTCGCGCCGCGCGCCGACCTCGACGTGGTGATGATCGCGCCCAAGGCGCCTGGCCACACCGTGCGCTCGACCTACGTGCAAGGCGGCGGCACGCCGATGCTGATCGCGGTGCACCAGGACGTGAGCCGCAAGGCGCGCGATCTCGCGCTCTCGTACGCGGCCGCGATCGGCGGCGCGCGCGCCGGCGTGATCGAGACCTCGTTCAAGGAAGAGACGGAGACCGACTTGTTTGGCGAACAGACCGTGTTGTGCGGCGGTTGCGTGGAATTAGTCAAGAACGCCTTCGAAGTGCTGGTCGAGGCGGGTTACGCGCCCGAGATGGCGTATTTCGAATGTTTGCACGAGTTGAAGCTCATCGTCGACCTGATGTACGAGGGCGGCATCGGCAATATGAACTACTCGATCTCGAACAACGCCGAGTACGGTGAGTACATCACCGGGCCGCTGATCATCACCGCCGCGACCAAGGATGCGATGCGCGCCGCGCTCTTGCGTATCCAGAGCGGCGAATACGCCAAGAACTTCATCCTGGAGAATCGCGCCGGGGCGCCTACGCTGCTGTCGCGGCGGCGCATGACCGCTGAGCACCCCATCGAGCAGGTCGGTGCCAAGCTGCGGGAGATGATGCCGTGGATCAGGAAAAACAAACTCGTCGACCAGTCCCGCAACTGACAAATGGTCAGCGGGGCTGGCTCGGGCTCGTCGCCATCCTCATCGCGCTGGTGATCGTCGCGCTGCTCGCGCAGACGGTGCTGAAGACATACGGCCTCTTGCCTGGCGCAGAAACGTCGGCCAAGGCCGGCCCGCGGGGCCCAGGCGTGGCCGGCTCCGCCGAGGTCGATCCGGCGGCCGCAACGCCGGCGCCGAGCACGCCGATCGAGCGTGCGCGCGGACTGGAGCAACAGTTGCAGCGCGATGCGCGGGACCTCGGCAGGCGCGTCGACGAGCAAACAAAATAGCGCAGCGGCTCGACGCTGGCGTGCTCGCGATATACTCGGGCGCCCCCGCTTTCCCGCCCGATGTCGAATCCGTCCTATCCGCATCCGATCATCGCCCGCGAGGGTTGGGCGTTCCTCGCGCTCGCGCTCCTCGTCGCGATTGCGTTGTCGTGGGCAGGCCTGTGGTGGCTCGCCGCACTCGCCTGGGTGGCGGTGCTGTTCATCGCCCAGTTCTTCCGCGATCCGCCCCGCGTCGCCCCGGAGCAGGCGAATGCGGTGCTTTCGCCCGCCGACGGCAAGATCGTCCTTGTCGAGCGTGCGCGCGATCCGTACCTCGACCGCGATGCGCTCAAGATCAGCGTGTTCATGAATGTGTTCAACGTGCATTCGAACCGCAGCCCCGTCGATGGCGTGGTGAAGAATAAGTGGTACCACGCCGGCCGCTTCTTCAACGCTGCGCTCGACAAGGCTTCGCTCGAGAATGAGCGCAGCGCCCTGCACCTGGCGACGCCAAGCGGAGTCGACGTGACCTGCGTGCAGATCGCCGGCCTGATCGCGCGCCGCATCCTCTGCTACGTGGAGCCGGGCGATGTGCTCTCGCGCGGGCAGCGCTATGGGTTCATCCGCTTCGGCTCGCGCGTCGACGTGTATCTGCCGACCGACGCCAAGCCGAAGGTCGCGGTAGGCGACGTGGCGTACGCGACGACGACGATCATCGCCGAGCTGGCCTGACGTCTCGCGCCAAGCGGCGCATTTGCGGGGTCGGAGGGTAGCTGCTAGGCTCTCCGCCATGGGCGACTACCAGCAAGAGCGGGCGCTGGCCAAGAACCGCGTTCGCCGCCGCGGCATCTACCTGCTGCCCAACCTGTTCACGACCGCGGCGTTGTTCGCGGGTTTCTACGCGATCGTGCAGGCGATGAACGGCCGCTTCGACCACGCCGCGATCGCGATCTTCGTCGCGATGGTGCTCGACGGTCTCGACGGCCGCGTCGCGCGCCTCACCAAGACGCAGAGCGCGTTCGGCGCCGAGTACGACAGCCTCTCGGACATGGTCTGTTTCGGCGCGGCTCCGGCGCTGGTCGTCTACGAATGGGCGTTGCTCAGCATGGCCAACCTGGGCTGGCTCGCCGCATTCGTCTATTGCGTCTGCGCTGCGTTGCGGCTGGCGCGCT
>JBGPYP010000389.1:0-2346 GCA_041493285.1 Casimicrobiaceae bacterium | reverse complement strand
CTTTTTGACGATGCCGATCAGCAGGATCACGCCGATCAGCGCGATGACGGAAAACTCGGTCCTGAAAAGCAGCAGCGCCAGCAGCGCGCCGACTCCAGCCGAAGGCAGTGTCGACAGGATCGTGATCGGGTGCACGTAGCTTTCGTAGAGTACCCCGAGCACGATGTACACCGCGAGCAGCGCCGCGAGAATGAGCCAGGGCTGGCTCTTGAGCGAAGCCTGGAAGGCGCGCGCGGTTCCCTGGAAGCTCCCGTGCACCGTGTTCGGAACGCCGATCCGCGCGAGCGCGGCGTCGACGGCGCGCGTCGCGATCGACAGCGAGACGCCCTCGGGCAGGTTGAAGGAGATCGTCGAGGCCACGAACTGCCCCTGATGGTTGACGCCGAGCGGTGTGTTGGTGGGGGCGTACCGGGCAAACGCCGATAGCGGCACCTGCGCTCCGCTCGGTGTGCTCACGTAGACGCTGCCGAGCGCCTCGGGCGACTGCCAGTATTCCGGCGCCGCTTCCATCACCACGTGATACTGATTGAGCGGCGCGTAGATCGTCGACACCTGCCGCTGGCCGAACGCGTCGTTGAGCGTCGCGTCGATCAGCCTAGGCGTGACACCCAGGCGCGCGGCCGTGTCGCGGTCGATGACGAGCGAGGTCTGCAGACCCTTGTCATGCTGATCGGTATTGACGTCGACGAGCTCGGGGAGATTCGACATGGCGAGCCGGATTTTCGGCTCCCAGGTCGAGAGGTCCGCCAGATCGTCGGCCTGCAACGTGTACTGGTAGCTCGCGTTGCTCTGCCGGCCGCCGACGCGAATGTCCTGCACGGGATTGAGGAACAGGCTCGCGCCCGGCTCGCGCGCGAGCTTCACGCGCAGCCGCGCGACGATCTGGTCGGCCGATTCCCTGCGTTCGGAGAGGGGCTTGAGCGAGATGAACATCACGCCCGTGTTGCGCTGCGCGCCGCCGGTGAAGCCGCCGACGGTGTCGACCGCCGGGTCGGCGCGGACGATGTCGATGAAACTGGCGAGCTTCTGCCGCATCGCCTGAAACGAAATGCTCTGGTCGGCCTGGATGAAGCCGGTGAGCCTGCCCGTGTCCTGCTGCGGAAAGAACCCCTTGGGGATGATGACGTAAAGGTAGACGTTGAGGCACACGGTGATGAGCAGCACGAGCATCGTCAGGATCCCGTGCCTCAGTACCCAGGCGAGGCTTCTTTCGTAACCGCGCAACACGGCGGCAAACCCTCGCTCGCTCCACTGGGACAAGCGGCCTTTCGGTTGCTCGCGCTTTGCTCGCAGCAACCGGGAACACATCATCGGCGTGGTCGTCAGCGACAGCGCGAGCGAGACTAGGATTGCGACCGAGAGCGTCACCGCGAACTCCCGGAAGTAGCGCCCGACGATCCCGCCCATGAGCAGGATCGGTATGAACACCGCGATCAGCGAGAGGCTCATCGACAGCACCGTGAAGCCGACCTCGCGCGCCCCCAGCAGCGCGGCCTGTTTCGCCGGCATGCCGGCCTCGATGTGGCGCGAGGTGTTCTCGAGCACGACGATCGCGTCATCGACGACGAACCCGGTGGCGATGGTCAGCGCCATCAGCGACAGGTTGTTCAGGCTGTAGCCGGCGAGGTACATCACGCCGAAGGTCGCGATCAGCGACACCGGAACGGCCACGCTGGGGATCAGCGTCGCCCGGCCGCTGCGCAGGAAGAGGAATACCACCAGGATGACCAGGCCCACCGAGACGATCAGCGTGCGCCCGACGTCGCGCAAGCTGGCCCGGATCGTCGTCGTGCGCTCCATCATCAGGTCGAGATTCACCGCGCTGGGTATCGACGCGCGCAGCGACGGCAGCAGCGCGGTGACACGGTCGACGGTCTCGATGATGTTCGCGTTCGGCTGGCGGTTGATGATGACCAGAACCGCCGGTTTGCCGTTGGCCGATCCCGCGTTGCGCAGGTCCTGCACCGAATCGACGGCCTGCCCGACGTCCGCCAGGCGCACCGCCGTGCCTTTGCGGTAGGTGACGATCAGCGGCTGGTATTCGGCGGCGGTCTTCGCCTGATCGTTGGCGTAGATCTGCCAGTGCCGTGCGTCGTCCTCGACCGCGCCCTTCGGCCGGTTCGCGTTCGTCGCCGCGAGCGCCGTGCGCACGTCCTCGAGCCCGATGCCGTACTTGTTGAGCGCCTGCGGCTGCAGCTCGACCCGCACCGCCGGCAGCGCGCTGCCGCCGACCTGCACCTGGCCAACGCCTTCGATCTGCGAAAGCTTTTGCGCGATGATCGTCGACGCGGCGTCGTACATCTGGCCCTGCGTCATCGTGTCCGACGTCAGCGCCCGGATCATGAT
>JBGPYP010000327.1:0-2984 GCA_041493285.1 Casimicrobiaceae bacterium | reverse complement strand
CGGTCATCCTGATGGGCGCTCAAATCGTTGCGGTGGCCTACGCGCCGGACGGCACGCTGCTCGCGCAAAGCCGAGAGCCGGCCGCGCTCTACAAAGCGATCGGTCCCGCGAGCACCCAGCTCATGCCGATCGACCTCGGCGGGGCGAGCGACGCGACGGTGATCAGCCTGCTCGAGGAACAGGCCGCGGATCACGCAAGCCGCATCCTGTTCAGCATGCACGAGCAATTGGACGACGCTTCGGTGCCTGCGGCGTGGAAAGACACCCTGCGCCAGTGGCTCGGATCGCCGCTGTTCAAGATCGACGCCGCGTCCCTGCGCAAGCACGTCGTGTCGCTCGACATCGTGCGCTCGGTCGCGCGCGATTACGGGCGGGCGCTCATCGCCTGGCCGACGCTGTGGGCGCACTGTCGCGAGCGGTTCCAATGAGCGCCGCAGGGCCAAGGCGCGGGTGCTCCCCCGCTTTTGGGGGCAGCGCAGCGGCCGAATTGGCCAATGAGGCCGCAAGCGTGGGGGCACACCAATGAGCGCGCCCGCGGGCCGGTTTTTCCGGCGAGCGGTGGTGGCATGAACGATACCGCACGCGACGCCGAGCGCGTGGCCGCGGCAACCAGCGCGGACACCCTCGCCCCCGACACCCCATGGTTCTTGCCCGAGCTGCAGTTGCGGCCGCTCGCGGGCCAGCGTGGTCACGTCCGCAACCCGCTCAACGGCGCGACCATGGAACTCTCCTCCGGCGAATACGCGGTGCTGTCGGCGTGCGAGGGCTGTCGCTCGCTGCCCGAACACCAAGCCCATGCCGCGCGGCAGCTCTCCGCGCCGCCGGAGCATCTGCCCGCGTTCCGCGAAGTCCTGGAACGCTGCGCGCGCGAGGGATTGCTGATGTCGCTGCCCGAGCTGGTATCGCGTTTCGGCGCGCCCGCCGACGCGCAGCCGGTGCCCATCGGCGGGGTGGCGATCCGCACCGCGGACCGGCCCAAGCTTCTCGCGCGGCTGCTGGCAAGCGCCGAGAAACTGGGAGCGCACGGCGCGGCAAGGCGGCACTGGCTCGTCTTCGACGACTCGCGCGACGCGGCGAACGAGCGGGCCAATCGCGGCGCGATCGACGGCCGCGGCCTGGACGTTGCGCACGTCGGGCACGCGGAGGCGGCCGCGCTCGAGGCCGCGCTGGGCACCGGGTTTCCGGACGCGACGCGCGAAATCGCGTGGCTGCTCGGTGCGGGCTCCGTCGGCGAAGCGACGTACGGCCGGCCGCTCAACCACGCGCTGTTGCGTTTCGCCGGCCGCGGCTTTCTCACCATCGACGACGACGTCATCCTCGAGCCGCGCCGACCGGCGCAGGTCGAGCCCGGCTTCGCCGTCACCGACGAGGCCGACGAGCTGCTCTGGTACGAGGGCGAAGATCGGTTGTGGGCCGATTGCCCGAAGCTGGATATCGACCCGCTTGCTGTGCACGCGAGCTGGCTGGGCCTGCCGCTCGCCGCGGCGTGGACGCGCGCCGGGCGCGAGGCGGGCGCGCTCGCGGAGATCAACCTGCGGCCCGCGCACGGCCGCCGCTTCGCGCGGGAGGCGCGGGTCCTGTTCACGCACAATCACGCCTGCGGCGATCCGGGTTCGTCGTTGTTGCCGTTGCAGTTGCTGATGCTGCCGGCGAAGTCGCGGCGGCGGCTTGCAGCGCATCCGGAGGCGGCGGCACGCGCGTTCGCCGGGCGCATCGACTGGCGCGGCCAGGCACGGTTGCGGCTCTCACCGGGGCGGGTGTTGACGTTCACGACCATGGCCGGCATCGACAATTCGCGCCTGCTGCCGCCCGCTGCGCGCAGCCATCGGAGCGAAGACGTGCTCCTGGGCATCGCGGCCCAGTGCATGTACCCGTCGAGCTGGCTCGTCGACCTGCCGTTCGGGCTGCCGCACCTGCGCGAACCGGCGAAGCACTGGCTTCCTGCAACCGTGAATTGCATGCAGGAGCCGTTGCACGTCCTCTACGCGTGGATCGGCGAGAACGCGGCGGGCATCGCTGCCGACTCGCCCGAGGCGCGTCTGGCCGCGATGAGCACGGTGCTGCTCGACTACGCCCGGATGAGCGACAAGGCGTTGTCCGATGCGTTGCGAATGCACGCCGCCGACGCGGGCAGCCGCACGCTGTTCGCGATCGCCGAGCAGCTCGACGACGCGACGCTTCCTGCGGCGTGGAAGGCGTTGCTCGTCCCGTGGCTCAAGTCCCCGGCGTTCGCCGCAGACGATCGGAGCATCGACGGCCGCACGCTCGCGCCGCAAGCCGTGCGGCCTCTCGCCGACGCGTACGGCAGCGCGATGCAGGTGTGGCCGCAGCTCTGGCAGTTCTGCCGGGAGCGGTTCCAATGATGGCCCGATGCCCGCCTCGCGATCAACGCGGCATCGCCATCATCCTCGTGCTCTGGCTCACGATCCTGCTCGCGGTCATCGCGTCCGCTTTCGCGTACAGCATGCATACCGAAGCGCAGGCGGCGAGGAACGCCGTGTCCCTCGCGCAGGCGCGCGGGCTTGCCGACGGCGCGATCATGCGCGTCGCGTTCGAGCTCATGCGCCCGCGAACGCTCAACGAGACCTGGCAGGCTGACAGCGTGGTGCATTACTGGGACGAGGGCGACGCGCACATCGCGGTCAACGCGATCGACGAATCTGGTAAAATCGACCTCAACTCGGCGTCGGACGCGTTGCTCAAGGGCCTGTTCCAGAGCGCGGGGGGGTTGGACGTCGATGCGGCGCAGCGGGTCGTCGACGTGATCGACGACTGGAAGGATGCCGACGATCTGAGGCGGCCGAACGGCGCGGAAGCGCCGGACTACCAGGCGGCGGGTCTCAAGTACAAGCCGGCGAACGCGCCGTTCGAAAGCGTCGCCGAGCTGCAGCGAGTCCTCGGCATGACGCCCACGGTGTACGCGGCGGTCGTCGACAGCCTGACCGTCTTCAGCAAGTCGGCCGGCATCAATCCCGCGTTTGCAT
>JBGPYP010000272.1:0-3724 GCA_041493285.1 Casimicrobiaceae bacterium | reverse complement strand
GCGGAAGCGCAACACCCGCACCGACCCGGCCGTCCTGAGCCTCATCGGCAACACGCCGCTGGTCGAGCTCACCCGCCTCGACACCGGCCGCTGTCGGCTGTTCGTCAAGCTGGAGAACCAGAATCCGGGCGGCTCGATCAAGGACCGCATCGCCCTGTCGATGATCGATGCCGCCGAGCAGGACGGACGGCTCAAGCCCGGCGGCACCGTCGTCGAAGCCACTGCCGGCAACACTGGGCTGGGGCTCTCGCTCGTCGCCCGCGCCAAGGGCTATCGCGTCCTGCTGGTCATTCCGGACAAGATGTCCGCGGAGAAGGTGCTGCATTTGAAGGCGCTCGGCGCCGAGATCCGCATGACCCGCTCGGACGTGACCAAGGGCCATCCCGAGTACTACCAGGACATGGCGCAGCGGCTCGCCGCCGACATCCCCGGCGCGTACTACGTCAATCAGTTCGGCAATCCGGCGAATCCGCTGGCGCACGAGCGCACGACCGGCCCCGAAATCTGGGAGCAGATGCACCACGACGTCGACGCGGTCGTCTGCGGCGTCGGATCGGGCGGGACGCTCACCGGTCTCACCCGCTTTTTCGCCCGCGTGAGTCCGCGAACCGAGATGGTGCTTGCCGATCCGGCCGGCTCGGTGCTCGCGCCCTACGTCGAGACGGGCCGGATCGGAGAGGCGGGCTCGTGGGTCGTCGAAGGCATCGGCGAGGATTTTGTACCACCGATCGCCGATCTTTCGCGCATCAGCAAAGCGTATTCGATAGCGGACCAGGAAAGCCTCGCCACGGCGCGCGAGCTGCTTCGCTCCGAGCTGATTCTCGGCGGCTCGTCGGCCGGCACGCTCGTCGCCGCCGCGCTGCGCTACTGTCGCGAGCAGAGCGAGGCAAAGCGCGTCGTGACGTTCATCCCGGATACCGGCAGCAAGTACCTGTCGAAGATGTACAACGATTTCTGGATGGTCGATCAGGGATTCATCGAGCTGCCGCATTACGGAGACCTGCGCGACCTCGTGTCGCACCGTTACGAGGAGGGCGCGGTCGTGTCCGTCGGCGCCGAGGACACGCTGCTCACCGCGTTTCAGCGCATGCGCGTCGCGGACGTCTCGCAGGTGCCGGTGCTCGCGAACGACGAGGTGGTGGGAATCCTCGACGAATCCGACGTGCTGCTGCACGTGTACCGGCAGCCGGACCGCTTTCGCGACAAGGTCACCACCGCGATGACCCAGCGGCTCGAAACGTTGAACCCGACCGCCGATCTGGCCGATCTGCTGGCGATACTCAATCACGACCGCGTCGCGATCATCGTCAACGACGGCCGCTTCTTCGGTCTCATTACGCGCTACGATCTGCTCACCTACCTGCGGAGAAGCCTGCCGTGAACGACTCGACCCTCAGGCCCGCCGCCAAAACGGGGCAGGGCTTCGCCACGCGCGCGATCCACGCCGGCCAGGAGCCTGATCCAACCACGGGCGCGATTATGACGCCCATCTACGCCACCTCGACCTACGTGCAGACGAGCCCGGGCGTGCACAAGGGCTACGACTACGCGCGCACCGCGAATCCGACGCGCTCGGCGCTGGAGGCTTGCGTGGCGGACCTCGAAAACGGCGCGCGCGGGCTCGCCTTCGCGTCGGGTCTCGCCGGCATGGCGACCGTGCTCGACGCGCTCGACGTCGGCGCGCACATCGTGGCCAGCGACGATCTCTATGGCGGGACGTACCGGTTGTTCGAGAACGTGCGCAAGCGCTCGGCGGGCTTGAGCGTGAGCTTCGTCGACATGGCCGATCCGGCGCGGCTCTCCGCGGCAATCCGGCCCGAGACGAAAATGATCTGGATCGAGACGCCGAGCAACCCGCTGCTCAAGCTCATCGACCTTGCCGCGGTCGCTCGAATCGCACGCGAGCGCAATCTCATCGCGGTCGCGGACAACACCTTCGCCAGCCCGTGGATTCAGCGCCCGCTGGAGCACGGCTTCGACCTCGTCGTGCACTCGGCGACGAAGTATCTGAACGGCCACTCGGACATCATCGCCGGCGTCGTGGTGATCGGCGGCGAGGCACGGCACGCGCCGCTCGCCGAGCGCCTCGCGTATCTGCAGAACGCGGTCGGCGGGATCATCGGCCCGTTCGACAGCTTCCTCGCGCTGCGCGGCTTGAAGACGCTCGCGTTACGGATGGAGCGCCATTGCGCCAACGCGTTTGAGCTCGCGCATTGGCTTGGCAACCAACCGGAAGTCGCGCACGTGTATTACCCGGGACTTGCCTCGCATCCGCAGCACGATCTCGCCAAGCGACAGATGCGCGCGTTCGGCGGCATGGTGACCATAAGGCTCAAGACCGACCTTGCGGGCACCAAGCGCTTTCTCGAGCGCTGCCGCCTCTTTGCGCTCGCCGAGAGCCTCGGCGGCGTGGAAAGCCTCATCGAGCATCCGGCGCTGATGACCCACGGCTCGATCCCCGCGCCGCAACGCGACGCGCTGGGCATCGACGATGCGCTGGTGCGGCTCTCGGTCGGGATCGAAGACGTCGAGGATCTGCGCCGCGACTTGCGCGAAGCGCTCGACGCGATCTAGGCGGCGGCCGCTCGTTCGCACGGGTGAAGCAGCCGTGTCATTCGGCGACGACTTGGCCGGAACCTCCGAACTCCTTCGGAAAATCCTTCAGCTTGGGCAGCCCGTCCTTGATGTGCAGGGCGCTCTCCTGATAGTTGACGTGCACCCCGGGCTTGAATTCCAGGCCCGGGAGGAGCGCCGCGTACACGTCGGTGAGTCCCAGTCCCGGGTGCTCGGTAAAGACGTGGCCGCCGCAGGTTTTGCACCACTTGCGATAGCTCTGCGGGCTCTTGTTGTACGTGCCGATGTTTTCCGCACCGCGAGTGACGCGCAATGCGTCGGGTTTCCATAGAGTAAAGGCGTTCACGGGTCCCGCCGACCAATGTCGGCACGACTCGCAATGGCAGTAGCCCATCGCGGCCGGCTCGCCGGTAACGACGAACTGGACGGCTCCGCAAAAGCACGATCCGCTATAGCTGCCTGGACTGGGCATCACCTATCTCCTTGCTCGTTCGACACCTGGTGCTCTGCGTCGTTGCTTCATTACCCCCGGGCCTGCTTCCTGACAGGCTGCTTCCGTCTAGTGCATCGCCGCCACCGCCCTGCCCGCAAGCACCGACACGAGGTGCGCGCGGTATTCCGCGGAGCCGTGCAGATCGTTGTTGAGGCGAGCGCCTGGGATCTTCACCGCTTTCGCGGCGTCGACGGTGAAGCTCTTCGCCAGCGCATCCTCGATCGCCTTCGCCCGATGCACGTGTGACGCTGCGCCCGTCACCGCGACGCGAGCCCCGCTCGCGGTCTGCGCGATGAACACGCCCACCAAGGCGAAGCGCGACGCCGGCTGCGGAAACTTCGCGTAGGCCGCCTTCTTCGGCACCGGGAAGCTCACCGCGGTGATGATCTCGTCCGCAGCGAGCGCCGTCTCGTACAGGCCCTTGAAGAAGTCGTCGGCGGCGATCTTGCGCTTGTTGGTGTGGACCGTCGCGCCCAATCCCAGCGCCGCGGCGGGATAGTCGGCCGCCGGGTCGTTGTTCGCGAGCGAGCCGCCGAGCGTGCCGCGATGGCGCACGGCAGGATCGCCGATCATGCCGGCGACTTCCGCCAGCACCGGCAGCGCGTCCCGCACGACCTTGGAATTCGCCACTTCGTCGTGCCGCGACATGGCGCCGAT
>JBGPYP010000012.1:0-20718 GCA_041493285.1 Casimicrobiaceae bacterium | reverse complement strand
GACCGGGGGCATGAACGTGATCTTGGGGCGGAGGCTCGCGCCTCCAAGGGGGATCGGCTGCGCGATCGCGCAGGCGGCCCTATTCGGCTCCCATTTCGCTTACACGCCGATCGCCGCCTTGATTCGGCCGCGCGTAAGGGGCAGCTCGCGGAGCCGCACGCCGGTCGCATCGGCGATCGCGTTGGCGATCGCCGCCGCGGTCGGCCCCTGCGCCGCCTCTCCGGTCCCGAGGAACGGCATCCCCGGCCGGTCGATCACGTGCACGTCCACGATCTCGGGAATTTCCGGGAACCGCGCGATCGGATAGCTGCTCCAGTCGGCGCTGGTGATCCGCGTGGCGTCGAAGCCGACCGCCTCGAACAGCGTCCAACTCATCGACTGGACGATGCCGCCTTCGATCTGGTTGCGGATGCCGTCCGGGTTGACGGCCTGCCCGCTGTCGACGGCCGCGACCGCGCGCACGAGCCGCGTTCGGCCAGTCTCGCGCTCGACCTCCACTTCGACCGCCAGCGCGAGGTAGGCGGCGAGGTTCTTGTAGCGGGCGAACGCAAAGCCGCGGCCGCGACCGCGGGCCTTGGCGTAGCCCGACCAGCCGAACCGCGTCGCGGCTGCGCCGATCGCGTCGCGCGCGCGGAGATCGTCCAGGTGTCGCAACCGGAACTCGACCGGATCCGCGCCCGCGGCGGCCGCCAGCTCGTCGACGAAGCTTTCGATCGAGAACACGTTCATGTACGCGCCGAGCCCGCGCAGCGCGGAGACGCGCACCGGCATCGCCGGGATGAAGTGATGGACGACGCGCGCGTTCGGAAAGGTGTAGAACGGAATCGCGTTGCGATCGCCGCCGCCTTCGGGCAGCGGGATCGGTTGCGGCGGCGGCGGCGCGAACGGCGTCGCCAGATGCCACGCCGGCATCAGGCTGCCCGCGCGCCCCGGGCGGGTGCTATGCGCGTTGCTCCACACCTCGTATTGCCAGTCGACGATCGCACCGCCGGCGTCGAGCGCGGCTTTCGCCTGCGTCAGCATCGCCGGGCCGTACGGCTCCCACGCGTGTTCCTGCTCGCGCATCCATTGCACGCGCACCGGCCGGTCGGGGAACGCCCGGGCGAGCAGCGCAGCGTCCGCGGCCACGTCGTCCGCGGCATTGTGGCCGTAGCAGCCCGAGCCTTCCGCGTGGATGCAGCGCACCCGATTTTCCGGCAGCTGCAGCATCTCGGCGATCGCCCGACGCAGCGGATAGACGCCCTGACTGTGCGTCCACACCGTCAGCGCGCCGTCCTTGAACCAGCCGACGGCGCATGACGGACCGATTGCGCCGTGCATCTGATACGGCCGTCGATAGCTCGCCTCGACCGTGCGCGCAGCTGCGGCTTGATCGCTTGCCGCACGGCGGTCGAGATCGACGATCGCGTTCGATGGCGTGCGCTTCAGGAAATCGTAGAGCTTCGCCGGTTCGGGAAGCCCGGCGCGCTCGTCCCACGCCGCCGCGGCGGCGAGCGCGCGCATCGCGACGATCGCCTGATATTCGCGCTCGGCGATCACCGCGAGATAGCTGCCGTCGCGCACGATCTTGAGCACGCCCGGAAGCTTCTGCGCGGCGTCGGTTTGAACTTCGCGCAGCCGCGCGCCGTAACTCGGCGGCCGGACCACACGTGCGTGCACCATGCCCGGCAGCCGGAGGTCCTGCACATAGGCCGCGCCGCCGGTCATCTTGGCGGGGATGTCGACTCGCGGCATCGGCTTGCCGATCACGGTGTAGCTCTTCGGGTCCTTGAGCTTCGACTGCGGCTGCGCACGCACGGGCTCCGAATTGACGGCGACCAGCTCGCCGAACGCAACGCGCCGTCCATCGTCGGCGAGCACCGCCCCGTCGCGCGCCTGCAGCCGGTCGACGGCGATGCCGAGGCGCTCCGCCGCGCGAGCGATCAGGATCTCGCGCACCTGTGCCGCAGCGTGCATGATCGCCGTCCCGCTGTCGGTCAGCGAGCGGCTCCCCGCGGTGAAACCTTCGTCGGGGGTGCGGCTCGTGTCGGCGGTGATCAGATCGATCCGCGCCGGATCGACGCCGAGCTGCTCGGCCGCGATCTGGATCAGCGCGGTCTTGATCCCCTGGCCAAGCTCGGCCTTGCCCGTGAACACGGTGACACCGCCGTCGGCATCGACGCGGATCCAGGCGTCGAGCAGCGGCGTATTGCCGAGGCTGCCGGGCGGCTTCGGGGCGCTCGGCGCCTGCTGCGCCGCCAGCCGCAAGGCGGGCAGCAACGAGAAGCTCACGATCAGCGCGCCGCTTGCGGCAAGAAAGCCGCGCCGCGAAACAGGAGTCGTCAGCGCGAAACCGATGGTAGGGTCGAGGCTCACATTCCGCCCCGGTTGGCGCCGGACGCCGCCGCACGCATCTCGTCCGCCGCACGTCGCACCGCGCGCAGGATGCGCATGTGCGTGCCGCAACGGCACAGGTTCGGCATCATGTGGCGGCGGATCTCGGCGTCCGATGGCGCCGGATTCTTTTCCAGCAGCGCTTCGGCCCGCATGATCATACCGGCGATACAGTAACCACACTGCGCAGCTTGCTCGGCGATGAAAGCGCGCTGCAGGACCCCAAGCTCGGCCGCGGTGCCCAGACCTTCGACAGTCCTGATCCGCCGCCCCGGCAGCACCGAGATCGGCGTGATGCAGGAGAAGGTCGCCTGGCCGTCGACGATCACCGTGCACGCGCCGCACTGGCCGAGCCCGCAGCCGAACTTGGCGCCGTTCAACGCCAGATGATCGCGCAGCACGTAAAGCAGCGGTGTGGTGGGATCCGCATCGATCGCGTGCGTCCGGCCGTTGATGTCCAGGCTGATCATCGCTCCTCCTCCAGCGCCCGCCGGATCGCCGCCACCCGCTCGGGAACGTCGCGCCACGCCGGCCGGTCGGTGAAGCGCGCGCGAAGATAATCTACCAGAGCCGCGACCTGCTTGTCCGTGAGTTCCGCAGCGAAGCCGGGCATCAACGCGCCTTTTTCACCCGACTCAGGCCAGAACCCCTCCAAAATGATATGGATCGCGTTGCGCGGATCGGGCGCATTCAGCGACGTCGTCAACCCGAGCGCGACCGGCTGGGTCGTGGGCGCTGCGGGAAGCGCGCCGTGGCAGCCGGCGCAGGCGCCGGCGAAGATCTGCGCGCCATCCGTCGCTGCGGCGCGCTCCCTGCTCTCCGGTTGCGGCGCCACCGCGCCTCGAGCCGCCATCAGCGATGCAACGTAGACCGCGATCGCGCGCACGTCCTTCTCGGCAACGCCGGCGAGATTGTGCACGACCGGCGCCATCGGACCCGCGGCGATGCCGTGCCGTTCCTCGCGGCCGGCGCGCAGATAGTCGTAGAGCTGATCGGCGGTCCAGCCCACCGGCGCGGGCGACGTGGCGGTCAGCGATGACGCGTGCCAGTCTCCGGCCTCGCCACCGCCGAGTTCCTGTTTCCGGTTCTCCGCGCCGAGCGCGTTGCGCGGCGTGTGGCACGCGCCGCAGTGCGCGAGCCCTTCGACCAGATACGCGCCGCGATTCCACTCCGCGCTTTTCGACGCATCCGGCCGAAAGACGCCGGGCCGGAAATAAAGCGCTTTCCACAGCGCGATCGCCGGTCGCAACCCCGCGGGAAAGGTGAGCCGATTTGCCGGGACCTCGGCGCGCACCGGCTCACGCGTCATGATGAACGCGTAGAGGGCCGCGACGTCCTCGTCGGTGACGCGCGTGAAGTGATCGTAGGGGAACGCGGGATAGAGGTCGTGTCCGGCACGGTCGACGCCTTCGTGCATGGCGCGCAGAAAATCGGCGTCGTTCCAGCGGCCGAGCCCGGTGTCGGGGTCAGGCGTGATGTTGGTCGAGTAGAGCGTGCCGAACGGCGTGGCGAGCGTTAGCCCGCCGGCGAAGGGCTTGCCGTCACGGCTCGTGTGACACGTCGCGCAGTTGCCGATCGCCGCCAGCTCACCGCCCTTGGCGACGAGACCGGGGTCGAACCGGGGCGGCACGGTTGCGGGCGCAGCGGCGGGCGCGCGATCCGCGGCTCCGCCGGGCGCAAGCGCGTACAGCAGCATTATGCCGGCGAGGCTTCTTCTTGCGTTCATCTTGCGGCTCTCGACCGTCGCCGCGCGAACGGCAGCGGTGGGGCAGCGGCCCCGTCACTAGGACCCGCGCCGCCGCACCGCGTTCCCTTCACGCTTTCGTTGCTCTGCAGCATGATCCCCCTACAGCTCCCCCGGAGTGCGATGACTTAGACTCCGCCTGATGCCCACCCGATGCGAGAAAAACATGATACTGCTCGGACCACCTCGCCGGCTCCGCGTGCCGCCGACCCAACCGTGACCGGCCACCTGGCGGCTGTTCTCCTCGCCGCGCCCGCGTTGCTGCTGGCCGCATGCGGACCGGATGGCGGCAACCCGTTCGCGCCGTTCGAAGCGCGTTGCGCGAAGCTGCCTCCGCCGCGCTTCGAAGTCGTCGCGGCGCCGCTCGCGTTCGAGCGCGACGATACGCAGCCGATCGGGACGCTGACCGCGACGAGCGGCAGCACACCCGCGACGCACCGAGCGATCGGGCTCACGACGGCCGTCTTCGGGCAACGCACGCAGATCGAGCTGCAGCTCGTCGACGATCGCCGCGGCGCGCGCGCCTGCGGCACGCCGCGCGTGCGCGTCGAGTTGTCGATGCAGCCGATGACGGTCTTCATCGCCCGCGAGGTCGCGGAAGTGCCGTGTCAGGGCGAGATCACGCTGTCGCACGAGATGAAGCACGTCGCGGTCTTCCGCGAAGTGCTGGACGACGCGGCGCAGGACCTCGAGCGCGAGCTCCCGGAAAGCATAGGCACGACGATCCGCCGCGCGGCAAGCCCTGAGGAGCTGCAGCGGGGGCTCAACGTTGCGGTTCGCGACTACCTGGCCCAGTTCATGCGCGAAGGGCAGCGTGTACTCGACGAGCGCCAAGCGGCAGTCGATTCGCCCGAGGAATATGCGCGCGTGGCTTCGGCGTGCGCGAATTAGAGCCACGCCCCGGCGTAGCGCTCCGGAGCTCACCCCGGCGGCTTCGGTGACTCCTTGAACGCATTGGCGCAAGAGAGCGTCTGGCGCCAATACTCGTTGTTCGGCCCGTAGAAGTTGGCGAGCTTCGACTCGACCATGAAGCCGGCGCGACCTGCCGTGCGCATCGCCTGGAGGCCGACGCAGTTGGCGGTGACCTCGCTCTGCGTCGGGACGCTGGCGTGCGCGCACTCGTGGAAGAAGATGAAGTCGTGCATCTCCGGCGGCAACGTTTTCAACTGCGCTTCGTTCCAGACGATACGGTAGCCCGAGCCGACCCGTTCGGTAATCGCGATGCGGCCGCGGGCCATGATCCAATGCGATGGCAGCGCGGCGAGTTCCTCCACCGGTCCGCCGGCGACGATGCAGCGCATGGTTGTACCGTCGGTGAAAGTGAACGCGGCCGCGTCGCCAGCGGCGATGAGCGCTCCACAGAGCAACAGCCAACGCAGGCCGTGCATCGACGTTCGGTTAGAGCGGAGGCGTAAAGCCGTTCTTGCCGACCGTTACGCGCTCGGCAGCGAGCGTGCCGTCCGCCTGCGCCGCGCCGTACACGATCACGTGCGCGCCTGGTACCAGCAGCGACCGGTCGGCCGGCTCGACCATCACCACCGCCACGTTCTCCGGCACGACGACCGTCTTCTCGCCGCCTTTGTACGTGAGCGTGAGTCGCCGGCTCCCCGGCGCGCCGGACACCTCCGCGACCATCGCGTTGGTCGTCGTGTTGCGCGGCGCTGCGTCATGGCCGCCCACGCTGGCGATGGTCGCATTGGTCATCGTGCTCCCGGGCTCGTTGTCCATCGGCCGATGGCCATCGCCCGTGCCGCGCATCGACTCGGGAAACACGCGCACCTCGCGCGCAAGCAGCGTCCCGTCGCGCTGCGGCACCGCGGTCGTGCCGACATAGGCGCCGGGCGAGAGCTTCGCCGCGTCCGCGGGCGAGCGGCCGCTCAGGCGCACGTTGTCCGCGACCTTGAAGGTGAACACCTGCCCGTTCGTCGCTTTGACCTCGAGCTTCGCCCCGTCGAGCTTCACAACATCGCCGGCGATCTTTTGCACTTGCGGTTGCGCCTGCGCCGCACCGGCGAACAGCGCGGCGACGGAGAGCAAGCCTATCAGACTGCACTTCATGAGAACCTCGCTTACGGGAACGTACGCGCGACCGCGAAGGAAACCGCCTAGCGGACCGCCGGGTCGATACATGCCGCGGATTATAGGCGATCCGATCACCCGCCGCAGACCGCTGGCGACGCAGGACAGGGCCCGGCAGAGATCGTGTTGTATCATCTCAGCGATCGATCGACCGGGGCGTTACCCGAAATGCGAATGCCAGGCGTTCTCCTTGTCCTGCTCGCGATCCTGCCGGCCTCGAGCCTCGCGCAGGGGCCGCCGCCGCTCACCTTCGGCATCAACGAGGGGGTGACGTATCGCATCGCGGCGTCCGAAGTCCGCGAGCGGTTCCGCGAAATCGCCGACGACCTGACCAAGCTGCTCAAGCGGCCGGTCCGCATCGAGTACATGGACGAGTACGTGCAGATGGGCAAGGACCTCGAGGCGACGCGCTACGACCTTGCCTACGTGCACCCGGCGCATTACGCAATCCGCGCCATCGACAAGGCGCATTACCGCCTGGTCGCGGTGACCAAGGGCTACACCGAGTACCGGGCGAGTTTTCTGGTGCGCGCCGACGCCACGTACGCCTCGCTCGCCGACCCGCGTATCCATCAGGTCGGCATGCCCGATGCCGATTCGATCACGGCGTGGATCGTGCGCGCGACGCTGCGCGATGCGCTGGGACCGAAGGCGAAGACCCTCCGCCTGCGCTACACGCGCTATCAGGACGCGGTGCCGTTCATGGTCGAATACGGCTTTGCCGAAGTCGGCGCGACCGCCGCCTCGGCGGTGATCAAAGAGTACACCGACAAGGGCGGCAAGGTTCTGCTGCGGAGCAAGCCGGTGCCGATCAAGGAGCTGATCGCGAGCCCCAATCTATCGGCGCAGGACCTCGCGCACGTCCAACAATACTTTCTCAATCTCGATACCACCGACGAGGGCCAGCGCCGGCTCGCCAAGCTCGGCTACAAGGGCTTCGCGAGCTTCGACGAACGGCAGCTCATCGAGATCGGTCGCTGGCTCGGCACGGAGCCGTAGCCTGCCGAGTTGCGAACTCGCGCCGGAGCCGCCGTGGCGCGGGCGACCTCCCTGGATGAGTCTCGCGACCACGTCTCGTCGCGCGTCGGCCGCTTCGCCGACTCGCCTCGCGCGATCCCCACTCGCTAAGCTCGTGGGGCCCCTCGCCGCGGGCTCGCGTCGCTCCCTCAGGCGACGCGCTGTGCGAGCGCCGCTGCCGCCGGCGCGAACATCGCTTCCATCTCGCGGCGGAGCTTCAGAGCCGGCAACGTTTCCTCGAGCGCAACGTCGGCCCACGTCAGGGTCTGTCCCGCCTTCACCGCGCGCACGAGCTTCGCGCCGTTTGCGAGACCGAGCGGCAAGCCTCCGAGATCGAGCGACTTCTGCGCCGGCAGAAGCTTGCCCCACACCGTGTAGCCCCCTTCGCCGTCGAGCGTTTCGCCGGCCTTGAGATCGCGCTTGGCGGTTGCGACGACATCGGCGTTGAAGCACACCGCCGCACCGGTCGCCTCGTGGCGCAACCCCACCGACGCGACCGAAATGCCGACTTCCAACCCGATCAGATGCCAGCGCTTGTACAGGCAGGCGTAGCGGCCGCTTGGATCGGTGCGCACCATGTATTCGCGGAAGCAGTGGCGGATGTATTCGGTGTCGCCCTCGAACACGACGAACACGCCGAAGCGAATGTCGTAAGGGATCGCCCGGCCGTCGCGCTCGAGCGACGAGATCACCTCGACCTGGCCCTTGCTGTGCAGCACGCCGCCCTCGGCGATCGGTCGGCACACCAGCGGGATGTCGTCGATCGATGCCGGTGGATACGTCAGCCCGTCCGGCGGTGCGACGAGCCCGGTTGCGTTGCACACCGCGGTGCTCTCGATCGCCGGTTTGGAGCCGTCGAGGAAAGAGTTGAACATCTTCGGATTGAGCGCGCCGATCTGCGCCTGCTCCGGCGTCAATCCGTAGTAGCCCCAGACCGTTTCCGGCGTCGACTGCGCGAAATGCGGCAACCACTTGTGGCCGCGCCCCGCCGCGATGACGCCGAAGCCCGCCGCGCGTGCCCAGTCGACCAGATCGCAGATAAGCGCCGGCTGATCGCCGTAGGCGAGGCTGTAGACGACCCCCGCTTCGGTGGCGCGGCGCGCGAGCAGCGGGCCGCAGAGCGCGTCGGCTTCGACGGTCACGTTGACGACATGCTTGCCGTGGCGAAACGCGGCGAGGCAGTGCTCGACCGCAGCGAGCGGATGCCCGGTGCATTCGACGACGACGTCGAGCCGCGGATGCCGGACCAGCGCTTCCCAGTCGTCGGAGACGTGCGTGGTTCCGTGCGCCAGCGCTGCATCGAGCGACGCCGCGCCGTAGCACTCGGATCTCCAGCCGACGCGGGCGAGATTCGCCTTGGCATTGGCCGGCGCGAGATCGGCGATCGCCGCGACATGCACGCCGGGGGTCTTCGGCACCTGCGCGAGATACATCGCGCCGAACTTGCCCGCGCCGATCAACCCGACGACCAGCGGCTTGCCCTGCGCGGCACGCTCGGAAAGCTTGGCGTAGAGGCTCATGGGTGGACCCCCACGCTTGCGGCTCTCGCCGCTGCGCTGCCCCCGGAGGGGGCGCAATTCGCGCCTTGGGGCGGCCCTGCGGCGCTCATGTGATCACGCCGCGAAGGCGGGCTCCAACGCCGTCGCCGGCGTGCCGTCGCGATCGAAGCGCTCGATCTGCTGCGGGTTGAGTCACATGCGTCCTCCCAGGGTCAGATTCGACTTTTCATGGACCGACCCACATCGTGCAAGCCGACTGCGAAAAGTCGAATCTGACCCTCATTTCGTGGCGACGTAGCGCTCGGGAAACTGCTGCTTGAGCTGCGCGAGCTTCGGCATGTCGTGCACGACGATGTACGGCTGATTCGGGTGCAGCGCCAGGTAGTTCTGGTGATACGCCTCGGCGGGATAGAACTCGGGCAAGGCGACGACCTGGGTGACGATCGGGCTCGGGAACGCCTTGGCTTGCCCGAGCTGGTCGACGTACGCCTGGGCGACGTGCTGCTGATCCGCGCTGGTGAAAAAGATCGCCGAGCGATATTGCGTGCCGTAGTCCGGGCCCTGGCGGTTCAACTGCGTCGGATCGTGCGCGACCGAAAAGAAGATGCGCAGCAGCTCCCCGTAGGAAACCTGCGCCGGATCGTAGGTCACCTGGACCGACTCGGCGTGCCCGGTCATGCCGGTGCTGACCCGGTCGTAGTCCGCCGTCTTGGCGCCGCCGCCCGCGTAGCCGGAGACGGCCTTGCTCACGCCCTTGACGTGGCGGAAGACCGCCTCGACGCCCCAGAAGCAGCCGCCGGCGAACACCGCCGTCTGCGGTCCTTTGACTGAAGCCGCCGGAATGTCCAGCGCAGGCGCGGGCAGCGGCGAAGCAGCCGCAACGTCGAAGGCCTGGAGCGTGCCCGTTAGCGCGACGGCCAGCGCGGCAAGGTTGCGATACGAGAAGCGAAACATGGTCGATCTCCTATGGGTCGCGATCTGGTGGATCTCGGTCGAGACTTAGTCGCCGCCGGAACGCAATCCTGACAGCTAAGCTTGGTGGTACTGTCGGCAGGTCCGGCATGTCTTGTTGGTAGAGTATATTCGCCTTCGCCAGTTCCCTCGCGGAGCCTCCGATGCTCATGCTCGTCGCCGGTTTGATCGTCTTCCTCGGCGTGCACCTTCTGCCGGCGCTGCAGGGGGTGCGGGTCGCGCTCATCAGCCGCTGGGGCGACCAGCGCTACAAGGGCATCTTCTCGCTGCTCTCCTTCGCGGGGCTGGCGCTCATCATCGCCGGCTACGCGACAGCGGCGCCGGGCGCGCGGCTGTTCGAGCCGTCGCAGCCCGCGATCGCGATTGCGCCGTATGCAATGACGCTGTCGTTGGTCCTGTTCGCGGCGGCCAATCTGCGCGGACATATCCGCCGGGTCGTCAGGCACCCGATGCTGCTCGGGCTCGCGATCTGGGCGGCGGTGCATTTGCTCGCCAACGGCGACACGCGAGGGACGTTGCTGTTCGCGACCTTTCTTGCCTACGCCGCAGTCGATCTCGTCTCGGCGGTGCAGCGTCACGCCACCAAGCTCTTCGCGCCGACCGCGCGTCACGATGCGATCGCAGTGGCCGCCGGAATCGTTGTGGCGCTCGCCATCATGGCCTTGCACCGACCGCTGTTCGGCGTCGCCGTCGTTCGCTGGGGCTTCGGCGGCTGAGCCGAGCACCTGCGGCGCGAGCGCGCGCCGATGCGGTGCACAAAAGCGTGCGCCGCCCCGATGCCGCGTTACGGCATCGCGACAAGTTGGTATGATGCTGCGACGCGGCAAGCGAGGCGGTACGGCAGAGGCAATCGCCGCCCGTTCGCGCCCCTAGACGATTCGAGAGCGCCGAGGAGACCATGCAGTTCCTGCGATCGCCGTGCGTCATCGGCCTGCTTGTCGTTAATACGCTTTGCGGCGCTCCCGCGCTTGCCGCGGACATCATCGTGTCGGTGCAGGACGGCAAGTTCGTTCGCGTCGAGGGCCGCGCGACGTTCCCGCAGCCCGCCCCTCCCGACAGCCTGGTGGTGATCGACGCCTCGCAATCGCCGCCGGTCATCAAAGGCACGCTCGAGGGCCTCGAGCACACGGTCCAGGGACCGCCGCAGGCGGTCGCGGTGACGCCCGACGGAAAGCTCGCGATCGTCGCCGCGCCGACGCGCTATGACTACGCCGCGAAGAAGGGGCTGTTCGATTTCTAGTCTGACCACGCCGGCCGCGCGCTTTGCGCGCACGATGGCTTAAGCCCCGGGCCGGCCGGCTCGAAACCGCCGGGGCCGAATCAAGAAAGGAGAAAGCACCATGGCCAAGAAAGGTTCCAGCGAAGGCGTGTATCGCGTCATCGATGTCATCGGCAGCAGCAGCGTGTCCTGGGAGGACGCAGCCAAGAAAGCGGTATCGATCGCAAGCAAGTCGCTGCGCGATCTGCGGATCGCGGAAGTCTCCAAGCTCGACATGAAAGTCGAGGGCGGCAAGGTCGTTGCCTATCGCGCGCGGGTGCAGCTCTCGTTCAAGTACGAGGCCTGACGGACCGGATCGGGCGCCACCGCCCGAGAGGCCAGGCAATCGCGGTCTGCGGGCACGCGTCCGGGGCCGCGCTTGTCGTGTCGACCCGGTCGCGCGCCAGCGGCACGGCGCCAGCGGCAGTGGCTTGCCTCGAACGTCTGAAATCCCGGCGGCGGCGGTCGTTCGGCGCGTCACGCGCACCGGGGCCGAGCGCGCGACTACGCTCTGGTTATTCACCAGAGGCAGCGCGCCGAGGGTCCGATGCTCGAAGCGGTGCGCACCGTGCTGCGCGAAGTGTGGCGCCAGGAGGAGCTGGCTGCCGCGGGACTAGTGCACGGTCCAGACGACCCCGTCCGGCGAGGTCACGAACGTGCCGGCCACGCCCACCGCAACGTAGAGCGTTCCGGACCACGCGACGCCGGTGAGGTTGATCGAGGTCTTCGACTGCGTGACGCTCCAGTTGTTGCCGTTGGCGGACGTGAGTATGCGTCCGTTGGTCCCCGCCGCGATGAAGCTTATGTCCGCCGCGGCGACGCCCTGCAGCGACGCGTTCGTTCCGGAGACCCGGGGCGTCCACGCGATGCCGTCGGTGGAAGTCAGGATCGTGCCGTTGGCGCCAACCACCGTCATCTTGCCGTTCGAGGCCGTGGCGATCGCGGCCAGGTTCGCCGCAGTCCCCGAAACGCGCACCGTCGGAACACCGGTCGTCAGCGCGGTGAGGATCGCTCCGTTGTCGCCGACGAAAACGAACTTGGCGCCGCTCCAGATAACGCCATTGAGATTCTCGGTCGTCTTCGAGACGCGCGATGTCCACGCGACGCCGTCGGACGAGATCAGCAGCGCGCCTCCGTCGCCGACGACCATGAACTGCGTCCCGGACCAGGTCACGCTGTTGAGCGTGCCGGTCACGTTCGAGACTTGCGCCGTCCACCGGTAGCCGTCGGGCGAGGTGAGGATCGTGCCTCCGTCGCCGACAACGACGATCTCGCTGCCCGACCAGCCGATGCCGCGCAGCGTCGGCGTGCCTGAGCTGCGCACGCTCCATTGCAAACCATCGGGCGAGGTGAAGATCAAGCCGAGACCGTTGGGGCCGCCGGCGATGGCGACGAACTGCGTCCCCGTCCAGACGATGCCGTTCAAGCCGACGGGGCTCAAGTCGATCGGCAGCGTCGCCGGCGCACACATCGCCACCGCATCGGTGCCGTAGCCTTCCGGAACGTATCCCTGCGCGATCATCTGCGCCTTGGTGGCCGGATCGGTCGTATAGCGATGATTCGAATCGGCACGATGATTCCATAGCCGGTAGACCGGGATCGTCGCGAGCGGGCACGCGCCGCTCGACAGGTTAGGCAGCGCGATGAAGAACGCACTCGGCGTCTCGTAGACGTACCCCGAGTACGCGGGATTGAACTGCGTCAGCTGGAGCACCGCGGCGCACTCGGCGATCGACGCCGACAGGAAGTGCGAGTCGCCGTCCTCGGGCGGGATATAGAACCGGCACACCGGCTGAGCGCCCGGGCCACCCGACTCCTGCGTCGCGTACGCCGCGAAGCTCTGCCCCGTGCGCGTCCACCCGGGGATGCGGCGCAAGTCGAGCGCGTCGATGTCCGGTTGCAGCGAGCTGATGAAATAGTGATCGCGCACCGCGTCGTAGTACTCGACCACGGTCACCGGCACCGGCGGAATGGTGGCGCTCGCTCCGGCGAAATTGGTCGCGACGTTCGGTGCCGACACGCCCGTTCGATCGATTGCGTTGACGCCATCGGTCGGCAGCGGACCATACGTCACCGTATCGACGCCCGATAAGTTGAGCGTCGCGCCGTCGGTCGCGAGGAATTGGTTAGGGAAGACGTAATCCGGGACGATCATCCCGAGCGCAGCGAGCCCTTGCGAGGCGATCAGCACGCGGCGGTTGGCCGTCGCACTGCTCGGAAGGTCGGTCAGAAACGTGAAGCCCTTGGTGAACCCCGTGTGGTTGACCTGCAGGCCGCCTCCGGCGAGAGATTGCTGGCCATCCAAGCCCGCCGTCTCGCGCAACACGACGTACTGTACGGCGCCGTCGGCATTCGAGTAGATCGTTTCGATCTGGAATGTCGCCGCCGCGGCGAACGCAGCCGTCGCCGCCAGGCCGAGCGCGAGCGCCGCCGTCGCACGCAGCAGAACCTTCATGTTCTCTCCCTGTCTGGTGTGTCGCGCTGTTGTAGTCACGCTGTTGTCCTATCTTGCCGGAACCATGACCAATCGGTCGTTGCCGGATTCCGCGCCCCACGCCTCGCCGGCGCGACCGAGCATCTGCCGCACGTCGGCGCCGCGGCGATCCGACGGAAAGCTCTCGAACTTCTCGGTCGCCGGGTCGAACTTGACGATCGCATTGATCGACCAATCGGTCAACCAGACCTTGTCCTGATCGTCGACCCACACCGAATACGCGTGCGCATTGCCGGGAAGCTTCCATTCGCGCCAAGCCTTGGCCACCGGATCGTACATGCCGACCTGTCCGGTATTCCAGTAGCTCACCCAGATGCGTCCGCGCGAATCGGACCAGACGCGGCGCGCACCCTGGCCCTTGGTCGGCGGCTCAATTACCGTCGCGACGCCGGTTTCAACATCGACGTGCGCGATATGGTTGCCCGCGAGCGACGCGTAATACACCTCGCCCGAGGGTGTGGTCGTAATGCCGTAGGGTCCGTTGCCGCGCGGCGCGGTCCATATTTTCATGTCCGAGGTCGCGGGATCGAGGCGCCCGTAGTAGCCGCCCTGCCCGGTGAACCAGACGCGGCCCTTCCGGTCGAAGGTGGGTGTGTTGAGGTTGGCGTAGCCCGTGTCGGCGGGCAGCGACCATACCTTCACCGCGTGCGTTTTCGGATCGACCCGCACGATCGCGTTCTGTCCGCCGTCGGTGATCCACGGCGCGCCGTCGGGCCCAACCACGACGCCATGCGGCGCCGAGCGCGGCCCAAGCGCGATCTCCTCGAACTTGCCCGTCTTCGGATCGAGGATGCCGAGCTTGCCGGTCGGCTGCGCCGTGTAGTACACCGGCGCTCCTGCTCCCGGCGCAGCCGCGACGTCGTGAGGATGCGAGCCGCGCGACACATCGAAGTACGCGGGCGCCGCGCGTGCGACGAACGGCACGGCCGTCGCAGCGAACACGAGGATCGTCGTCGTGAGCACTCTGCCGGCTGCCATAACATCTCCTTCACCAAACCTGCGCGCCGGCGCCGCATGCCGGCACTCGATGCGCCTATTCTACGGCGGAACCGCGGCCCGCGGGTATCCGCGCGTCGGAGTAATCGCGCGCGACGCGCTGCCGCCATGCCGTTACGCTCGTCGCTATCGCGTGGGGCATGGTCGTGAGTAGCATCGCGGCGCTCGCGGGATACGCAGCGGCCATCGTCGCGGACGTACGCGCCGCGTGGGACACGATCGCGCCGCGCTATCGCGACAAGCCGATCGTCATCTACGGCCGTTCGCTCGGAGCGGGCCTTGCGGCGCGGCTCGCGCGCGACGTCGATCCGCGCCTGCTCGTCGCCGGTCTATGCGCACGCAGCGGCGAATGTGCCGGCGCCGCGGCCGTGACCGGAGTCCGCGCGGTCAGGCGACGAAAATCCAGTACACCAACCCCGCAATCAGCGCGTACTTCACCGTCCGGAACACCGTCCGGTTCTTGCGCTTGAGCCGTGTCAGCAAGGTGCTGCCGCGCCCGAACAGCGCGTAGATGCGATTGAACGCGCCGACCTGCTCGGTTTCGACGTTCTGAGTGGCGGATGCTCGAATGACGTTTCGCGACACCCAGCGGTTGAACGCGGCCATCCAGCGCGTCTTAAGCGGCCGCTCGACGTCGCAGAACAGGATGATGCGCGTGACGTCGGTCTTGTTTTCCGCCGAGTGGATGAAGGTCTCGTCGAAGAGCACGTCCTGGCCGTCGCGCCAGGAGTACGGCTCGCCGTCGATGTAGATGCGGCACTCGTCGGAGTTCGGCGTGACGAGCCCGAGGTGATAGCGCAGCGACCCGGCGAACGGATCGCGGTGGCGGTTGAGCTTTCCGCCCGGCGGCAGTAGCGCGAACATCGCCGCGTTGACCGAGGGCAGCGACTCGACCAGCGCGACCGTCTTGGGACACAGCGCCTGCGCGGAAGGAAGCGGCGCGCCGTACCACTTGAGATAGAAGCGCTTCCAGCCTTCCTTGAAGAACGAGTTGAAGCCAAGGTCGTTGTGACCGGTCGCGGCGCGGATCTGCCCCTCGCCCATAAGGCCAAGCGCCTCGTCGCGCATCAGCTGCCAGTTCTCGCGCAGCTTCGCAAGCTCCGGCAGCTTCTCCACGTCGATGAAAGGCTTGGACGGAACCGCGGAGAACAGGTACATCAGCGTGTTGTACGGCGCCATGATCGTCGAATGGTCCTTGAGCTGGCGCACGAATGTGTGCCGGACGCGGCCGCGCAAATGCACGTAAAGCGCGGAGGCGACGAACACGTACACGACGATGAACTTGGGCGCGAGCAGCGTCCAGAACAACTCCGGCAACGGTGACTCCTTCGAGGATCGCCGGCTCACCCATGCCGGCCAGTCTAGAATTATACTGCGGAGGCTACACCGCGCCCCGCTTTTCACGCAGTCGCGCTCCGTCTTGCCAACACCGATAACCAACTCCGCGTCGCTCCTGGCGCATCGCTCGTTCGTCCGCTTCTGGATCGCGCGGCTGACCGGCGGCTTCGCCAACCAGATGCAGGCAGTCGCCGTCGGTTGGCAGGTCTACACGCTGACCGGCAGCGCGCTCGATCTCGGGCTGGTCGGACTCGCGCAGTTCCTTCCGTCAGTCGCGTTGCTGCTGGTGGTCGGCCACGTCGCTGACCGCTACGATCGCCGCCGGATCGTCGGCCTGTGCCAGCTCGTGGAAGGCGCGGCGGCCGTGACGCTTGCGGCGCTGAGCGCAACCGGGACGATCAGCGAGCATGCGATCTTCGCGCTGGTCGCAGTGGTCGGCGCCGCGCGTGCGTTTACGATCCCCACGCAGCAAACACTGCTTCCGGCGCTGGTGCCGGCAGCGTTGCTGCCGAGGGCGGTCGCGACGAACTCCACCGCAGGACAGACCGCGATCGTTCTGGGCCCCGCGCTCGGCGGCTTTCTCTACGTCGGCGGCCCCGCAACCGTGTACGGCTTGTGCGCTGCGCTGTTCGTGGTTGCGAGCATTCTCACCGCGAGCCTCCGAGTCGAGCGCCGGGAGCGGCGGCGCGAGCCGTTGACGCGCGCGACGCTGTTCGCCGGCATCGCCTACGTTCGCCGCAGGCGCGAGCTGCTCGGCGCGATCTCGCTCGATCTCTTCGCGGTGCTGTTGGGCGGCGCTTCCGCGCTGCTGCCGATCTACGCGCACGACATCCTGAACACGGGGCCGTGGGGACTGGGGTTGCTGCGGTCGGCGCCCGCGGTGGGCGCGCTTTCGATGGCGGTGTGGCTCACGCGTCATCCGCTGCAGCGCCGCGCGGGACGCACGATGTTCGCAGCGGTCGCGGTTTTCGGCATCGCGACCATTGTCTTCGGGCTGTCGCGTTCCTTCCCGCTCTCGCTCGCCGCGCTGATCGTGCTCGGCGCGTCGGACATGATCAGCATCGTCGTCCGGCAGTCGCTCGTTCAACTCCGCACGCCGGATGACATGCGCGGCCGCGTGTCCGCGATCAACTCGGTGTTCTTCGGTGCGTCGAACCAGTTGGGCGAGTTCGAGTCCGGCGTCACCGCGGCCTGGTTCGGCACGGTCCCGTCGGTCGTGATTGGCGGCATCGGCACCTTGCTCATCGTCGCGCTATGGATGCGCTGGTTCCGCGACCTCGCCGATGTCGACTCATTGCAACATCTCCCTGGAAAATGAGCGTTCTGCAGAACCGGAACACCAGCGGGGTGATGCAGAACGCCGCGAGCAGGGCCGGTGCGAGGCGAGCCGCAGCGAGGCGCGAGACAGTACAGAAGAGGTACGGCGAGCGCCGAGCGCTCGGTGGCCAATGAGCACTACAAAGCAGACGGCCAGCGCAGCAGTTATGGATCAGCCCATTAGAGCTGCTTGCGCAAGGCCTCGCCGTTAGGGCTGCCGAGCCCCGTGCACGCGTCCCAGCCGGCTCTCGCCTGGTACGCGCCGTTGTCGCCCTGCACGATGTCGCGAAAGCCTTTGCCGAGCGCGAGCGCGTAGAGTTTCGGTTGCAGGAACCCCAGCCGCGAGCCTTTCGCCTGATTGAGCCGTGCGACGAGCCCCGCCCACAGCGGCGCGACGGCGCTGGTCCCTCCGACGACGCTGGTCACACCGTCGACCAGGACCTTGTACCCGGTCTCGCTATCACCGTTGCCGGCGACATCGGGCACGCCGCGGCCGACCTTGCCGCCGGGGTTGGCCGATTTCGGGACGCCGGCGTTCTTCTGGTAGTCAGGCAGCTTGAAGATCTCGCTCACGCCGCCTCCCGTCGCCCAGCCGTCATGTGTGTTCCACACCGTCTCGAGCGCGATGGCGCCGTTCTTCGCTTCGAGATGCGTGCCGCCGCAAGCGAGCACGTGCGGACTCGAAGCCGGGAAGTCGACGCTAGCGCGCTTGCCCGGAGGATCGGTGTCGCTTGAGCCGTGATCGCCCGCAGCGACGCAAACGGTGATGCCCAGCGCGGCCGCGTCGACGCAGGCGGCGTCGTAATCCTTGAGCGACTGCACCGTCGAGTCCTTCTCCCGCGAGCCCCAGCTGATCGATACGATCGACGGCCGGCGCAGGTTGTCGTGAATCGCGGCGTAGAGCGCGTTGCTGAAACCGTCGTCGGTGTTCGGCGCGAAGTACATGACGACCTGCGCACCCGGTGCGACCGCGCCGGCAACCTCGATGTCGAGCACGACTTCGCCGTCGGCGCTGTCGGGCTTGCCCGTCGGCGCATTGTGCGCGCCGCCGACCGAGACCGCGACGACGTTCGGCGCCTTGATGCCGAGCTTCGCGAAATACTTGTTCAGATCGGCGACGCGATACCCGCCGCCGAACTCGAGGATCGCGATCGTCTGCCCCTTGCCATCGACGCCTTTGGGAAAGGCGTACAGCGCCGCGACTTCGAGAGGCGTGAACGCCTTGGCCGTCGCATGCGGCGCGAACTTTCCGCCACCGGGATGGGTGACGATGTGGAAATACGGCCGCACGTGCGGCCGATTGTCGAGCCCGAACACGCCTTCGACGATCGATGCGAGATCGGCCGGGATCGTGAGTTCACCGCTGCGGATGCGGAACGACTGCCGCCGCACGGTGTAGCGCGTGAGCTTGGTGCCGAACGCCTTCTCCATCGCCTCGACCGTGCCCGCGAGATCGATCGCGCGCTGGGCAAGGCTCACGCGCGGTACATCGAGCCCGTGCGCATGCGCGAACGCTTCGACCCGGGCGACGTCCGCGGGGTCGGCGCCGTAGCGCGCGCGGAACTCGTCGTAGCCGAGCGTCCTGAAGTCCTTCGAATCATCCGGCGAGGCCAGTGGTGACTTTCGCCGCAACCGCAGCGTCACCGTGACCCGGTCGTGCTTGCCCGCGGGACCGACGTACGTGCCCTGCGCGAACGGCGCCTTACTGCTGCCCTTGAGCGCTACGCGGCGCGGCTTGGCTGATCGTGTGGCCATGACGCCCTCCTCTTGGTCGTCTCAGTAAACAAGAACGAGGCGGGAAACGCAACCGGTGCGCGCGACGGGAACGCGCTCGGCACTTTCTGACGCAGGAAGAACTGGCCAAGGCCGCAGCAACCGACAATGCGTTGGTCGGGCGGCCTTGGGAGTTGTGGAAGCGAAGGGCTATAAAGCCGGAATGATCGGGCCCTGACTCAGCAGTCCTCGGCGTGCTATGCCACTACGCCAGCACGCCCTGGTGCGTCAGGTAGAAGTTGCAGAAGTGCGCGTGCGTGTCCTCGAGGCCGAGCGCGCTCGCACCGCTCGACTGCTGCGACCGCTGGCAACCTCGGCGACGCGATACTCGAAGCCGTGCGGAAGGTTGATACGGGCGCGATGCTCGGCGCCGGTCACCGGATTCTTGATCGGCTCGCACGGTGCCGTCGCCCTGATGCACGGCGCTGGGCCAGCTGTACAGCGCGGCGATGCGCAGCCCGTCGAGCCCGACGGCGCCGAGATGTCCCTTGTCGATCCGCAATCCCAGCGCGGCGCGGCAATCGCCATGCGTGGGCAGCGCGTTGAACTGACACGGGCAGGCGCAGTTGCAGTTGGTGTAGCCCTGTCCCTGGATACTCCATTCCGTCATCGCGACGCTCCGCGCCGGTCGGAACCGCCTTTGTACGGCGACGACCGTCGGGCTGTTAATCTGCGCCGCCGCGACGGCCTCGCCACGGCGTGCTGCCGGTACAATAGAGCGCCAATGGCGATGACCCATGACGATCGCACCGGCGACCCTGGCTGAGCTCAAGCGGCGCGCGCAGGATGCGGCGAGGCGGGCGTACGCCCCGTACAGCGGCTTTCCGGTCGGCGCCGCAGTCCTTGCCGCAGACGGTGCGATCTACGCCGCCGCCAATGTCGAGAATGCCTCATTCGGCCTATCGATCTGCGCCGAGCGCGCCGCGATTTTTCAGGCCGTCGCGCACGGTGCGCGCAGTATCGCTGCGGTCGCGATCTACACGCCGACGGCGGCAGTCACCACGCCGTGTGGCGCGTGCAGGCAGGTGATTCACGAATTCGGTCCCGACGCGCTGATCGTGTGCTGTACCGACGACGAACGGGCCGAGAAGAGCTGCACGCTCGCTGAACTGCTGCCCCGCGCGTTCGGGCCCGACGCGGTCGCGCGACGGCGCTGAGTCGGCGTCGGCATTCCCGCCAATGATCACTCGAACGATCACCCGAGGAGCCATGAACTCATGACCACACCCGACAAGACCGCCATCGTCACAGGCGCCGGCACCGGTATCGGCAAGGCCGTCGCGACCGCGCTGTTGAAAGAGGGCTACCGCGTCGCGTTCGCAGGGCGGCGCAAGGAGCCGCTGGAGCAGGCGATCGTCGGAGCGGGCGCGTCGCCGCGCAATGCCATCGCCGTCCCGACCGACGTCAGCGATCCGGCGTCGGTGCGCGCGCTGTTCGCGCGCACGAAGGAGGCGTTCGGGCGGCTCGATCTGCTGTTCAACAACGCGGGCGTCGGTACGCCGGGCATCAATCTCGAGGATCTCAGCGTCGAGCAGTGGAAGACCGTGGTCGACATCAACCTGACCGGCACGTTCCTGTGCGTGCAGGAAGCGTTCAAGCTGATGAAGAGCCAGGACCCGCGCGGGGGCAGGATCATCAACAACGGCTCGATCTCTGCCCATGCGCCGCGGCCGAACTCCGCGCCGTACACCGCGACCAAGCACGCGATCACCGGGCTCACCAAGTCGGCGTCGCTCGACGGACGCAAATACGACATCGCGTGCGGGCAGATCGACATCGGCAACGCGGCCACCGACCTGGCGGCGCGCATGGCGAAGGGCGTCCCGCAAGCCAACGGCGCGATCGCCGTCGAGCCGTT
>JBGPYP010000382.1:0-2423 GCA_041493285.1 Casimicrobiaceae bacterium | reverse complement strand
TCTCACGTATGCGTTGCTGGCCAAACGGCGATGAATGCAAGGCGCTCGGCGCAGCGAATAGCTCGGCCTATTCGCAAGCTGAGCAACGCCGCAGGCGCGCCGTTTGGCCGCAACCCGAAGGGACGGGCGCTTTTGGGGGCATTCCGTTGTTGCCGGCCGCTGGCAGTGGACTGGCACTGCGGCGCGGCCGGCGCCTAGGACTGCCCCGAAAGCGCCGCCGTCGCGTACGCGACAGAAAACCCGACAGGCTCCTAGGTCGTGGTTAGAATGCGCGCATGCACCGCTTCGTTTCGCGTGATTACTTCCGCCCCGCCGTGAGCGCGCTCCTCTGGAGCGCATTGCTGCTCGTGCCGTGCGCCGGCATCGCCAGGGAATCCCCGCAGTCCGCGGTCGCCGTCCACGCGCTGCCCGCGGAAGCTCGTACGACGCTCGACCGCATCCGCGCCCGCGGGCCGTTTCCGTACCCGCGCGACGGCGTCGTCTTCAGCAACCGCGAGCGTCTGCTGCCGGCGAAGCCGCGCGGCTACTATCACGAATACACCGTGCCGACGCCCGCCGCGAAGACGCGCGGCGCACGGCGCATTGTTTGCGGGGGCGCTGTCGCGACGCTGTCCGAGTGCTACTATTCCAACGACCACTATCAGTCGTTCCGGAAGATACTGCCATGAAGCTCCCCGATCTCGCCGTCGCCGCGGACGCCGGCGTGCGCGACTGGGCGGGCGCGCCCGAAGCGATCAAGGCGGCGGCGAGCGCGGCCAAGCTCAAGTACAGCGTCGTCGATCTGCACGGCGTCGGCGGCAAGACCGAGTTGTTGAGCGCGCTCGGCAAGGGACTCAATCTGCCGGAGCATTTCGGCAATAACTGGGACGCGCTTGCCGATTGTCTCGAAGATGACGACTGGCTGGGCGATCACGGCATCGCCGTCGTGTTCCGGCACGCCGTAGCGTATCGGAAATCGTATCGCGTCGACTGGGAGACGCTCGCCGACATCCTCGCCGAAGCGGCGGAGTATTGGCAGGAACGGCACAAGCCGTTCTGGGTCTTCGTCGGCTGATTGATCGCCTGGTTTGCCGCGCGTTGCGCTCCAAGCTCCCTGTCTCGACGCTGGTCGTGGTCCACACGCCCGATTTGCGCGTGCTGTTGCTGGAGCGCACCGACTATCCCGGACACTGGCAATCGGTGACCGGCAGCCAGGAACCCGGCGAGACGCTCGAAGCGACCGCAACGCGCGAGCTGCGCGAGGAAACCGGCATCGATGCGGCCGCATTCGGCGGTGTGGTCGACTGGCGGCAGCAGAACGTCTACGAGATTTTCGCGCGCTGGCGCCACCGCTATCCACCCGGGACGACGCACAACACCGAGCACGTCTTCGCGCTCGAAGTGCCCTCGCCGGTAGCGGTGACGCTCAATCCCCGCGAGCACCTGCGGCACGAGTGGCTACCGTGGCAGGAAGCGGCACCGAAGTGTTTTTCCTGGTCGAACCGGGCCGCGATCGAAGAACTGCCGCGGCGCGTCGGGGTCTCTGCAGGGAGAAATCCATGAATTTGCAGCACTGCCTTGCAAGCCTCCGTCTGCTTGCCGCGATCGCGCTCACGCCGGTTGCCGTGATTGCTACCGCTCAAGTGCCGGCGCCGAGCGCTCCGTCCCCACCGACGGTCACGGTCACCGCGACGGCCACCACGACCGTAGCCAACGATCGCCTCCAGGCGTGGCTGCGCGCGGAAGCGGAGAACGTCAGCCCCGCCGCGGCGGCGAGCCAGGCCAACGCGGCCATCGCCAGGGCGCTCGCCGATGCCAAGGCGTACGCGGCGGTGAAGGTCGCCACCGCGGGTTACGGCACTCAGCAGATCGCGGAAAAAGGCAAGCCGACACGCTGGCGCGTCACGCAGTCGATCAGCCTCGAGTCGAGCGATTTCACGCAAGCCGCGACGCTCATTTCCCGCCTGCAGGACGAAGGCGGCCTCTTGCTGTCGAGCATGGGGTTCTCGATTTCCGAGCGCGCGCGGCGCGAAGCCGAGGACAGCGTGACGCAGCAGGCGCTGAAGAGCTGGCAGGCTCGCGCGCAACAGGCCGCGCTGGGGCTGGGCTTCAGCGGCTGGCGCGTCGGGCGCGTCACCGTCCAGACGAGCGGCGGTGGCCCGGCGTATTCGCTCATGCGGGCGCAAGCGATGGCGTCGCCCGGCGGCGCGCCGGTCGCGCTGGAGGCCGGAACGACGGAAGTGACCGTGACCGTTTCCGGCGACGCGCTACTGCAGTAGGGCCGAATTCATTCGGCCGTGGCGTTCCATGTCGCGGTGTGGTGCGAATAAATCCGCAGCTACGACGGTCCGATCATTCGCTCGGGCCGCACCCACTCGTCGAACTGCTTTTCGGTCACGTACCCCAGAGCGAGCGCGGCTTCCTTGAGCGTCGTGCCGTCACGG
>JBGPYP010000010.1:0-21656 GCA_041493285.1 Casimicrobiaceae bacterium | reverse complement strand
GTGGAGCCTCGCTCCGCCTCGCCGCTCGCCCCACGAGCGCAGCGAAGTGGGGATCGCGCGTAGACGGCGCCGGAGCGAGGAGGAGGGGCCCCGCGCCCGGAGGGCGTGGGGATCCGACCGCGGAGGCGGATGGGCTGCGGGCAACTCAACGAGTCGATGTTGGCGGCTATCTTGCGCCCGCAGCAGTCGGCGCAGCGGCCGACGCGCGACGTCACGTTCGCGCGGTACGCGTTCAAGGAGGTCGGCTGGGATGAGGCGTAGGCGAATCCCGAGAGGGGCGCTACAACGAAACGCTGCTTTTTATTGGCTCCGCCACGCGAACCGCTCCCCCGGGAACAAGCGATCGAGCAGCGGCACCGCGGGCGTCAGCAGAAACAGCGCCCAGATCAGCGCGTTCGGCTTGAACAGGATGTACTGCCACGCCGCCGCGCCGAGCGCGACCACGACCGCGTAGGCGACGCGAGGCACGGTCCGATTCGGTATCGTCATCGGATCGGAGATCATGAAGAACGCGAACAGCAGCAGTGCGCCGCTGCTGAGCTGGTGCCGCCAGACGGCCCAGGACTGGCCGAGCAGGAGCACGCGCAGCGCGACGATCCCCAGATAGGCGCCGAGGAACACCCAGCTGATATCGAGCCGCCGCGCGCGCCCCGTGACGATGCTCCCCAGCGCGATGAACCACACTGCGAGCGCCAGGTCGCTGCCCCATTGTCCCGGCGACACCCAGGTCCCCGGCAGAAGCGTGATCGCCGCGATCACGCCGAGATTCGCGGGGTTGTACACATGCTTGCCGCGGATCCTCAGCAGGAATTTCGACGACATCGCCAGCACGGCGATCAGAGGGTGAACCCACAGCGTGTCGCTGCGCAGGAGCAGCGACAATCCGCAACAGGTCACGATCGCGGACAGAAACCCCTTCTGTTGCAGCCCGAGCCGGTTGAGCCAGAACGCCTGCGTCGCGAGACCCGCGGCGAAGGTCAGCGCGATCTGCAGCGACTGCACCGAGAAGTCCTGCACCAGCACGCCCGTCGTCAGGAGCGCGGCGAGAAACAGGATCTGGAACGCGCGCGCGTCGTTGGGGACAGACCACGATTTCCAGCCCGCGATCGACAGAGCGCTGGCTGCGATGGAAAATCGTGGCCTGTCCCCTATTTCCACAGCCGCTCCCACCACTTCGGCGTCGCGATCTGCCGTACGTTCATGCGGCTCTTCACCTGGTTCAGATCCGACCCCGTCAGTTGCGCCAGCGTCTGCGCTTCGCGCTCTTGACGGCTGGCGACCTCGTCGAAGTAGCTGTTCGCTTCCGTGCAGGCATTGGCGTCGCCCTGCCAGGGATGGCGCAGCACGTAGCGCGCCTGGAAGTTCTGCCGGTCCTGCGTCTCCTGGAACATGAGGTCCTCGGGCAAGGTGTCACGCGTGTAGCGCAGGTGCAGGCGGGTGAGCAGCACCGGCTGCGCACCGGTGGCGCGTGGTCTCACTGTTGCCGGCGCGCCACCGATCGGAGACGTGTCGCCTTCGAGCCAGAAAACGCCCGCACTCCGCAGCTCGTCCGAGGAGAGCGGATCGGCGGCGCACGGATCGCACCACGCCATGTCCCAAAAGTATTCGGTCCAGACGACGCGATAATCCTCACGCCTCGCCTGGGTTTCGAACAGCGCCTTGTAGAACGCGGGAAACTCGCCGCGAACGTAGGTCGGCAGCTCCACGTTGGCCGGCACGCGCACCGTGCGATAGTTGGTCGTCTCGACGCGACCGTTGCGGGTCAGAGCGTAGACGACGAGGTCCTGCGGGCCCCTGGCGTTGAGCATGCCCAGTCGCACCGGGAGCATGAACCGCTCGTACTCGAACGCGAACTGCAGCGGACGCAGGTAGGCAAACCCGGTCTTCGCCTGCTCCGCGAGGTTCACCTTGGCGACAAAAAACTTGAGGCCTTGGCGCACGTACGGCTGGAGCGCACGGCTGGCGCCCGCGGGGATGCGATAGCCGTTCTCCTTGAGCCAGGTCTCGAGCCCATTGGATTGCGTCGCCGACAGGATCACGATGTCGTACTCGCCGACGGTGTAGCGCGCTTCGACGGTAACGCCGAGCGCCTGGTCGTGGCGCGCTTTCTGGGCGAGCATCGCGCCTGCAGACGCGGGTGCCGCCATCTCGCGCGCCATCTTGCGCACCTCGCAGGGATTCGGGTCGAAATATTCCGCGAGCCGCGGCGCGCTGTACGCGTCGATACGCTCGAAGATCTTCGGATCGCCGATGTGGATCTGGCTCTTTTGCAACACAACTGGCACCGGCACGACCAGCGCAAAGTCGGTCAGCTCGCCTTGGAAATCGTTGCGCATGCTGATCACCGTGCGATCTCCGTCGCGCGCGAGGATCACCTGCGACGCCTCGTTGAACAGTTTGGCGTCGGCCTTCCCGACGTAGAAGCCGCAGAAAGCGCTCGCCTGCGGCGCGCCTCCGGCTAGCGAGGCGATCAGCGCGAGCGAAGCGGCGATACGGGTGCGGTGGACGAACGACGAGGACATTGGACCTCCGGATCGACGATGACCTCGCTGTCAACGGCTGCGCGCCCGGTTCGGGGTTAGCGGGGGTCAGACCACGATTCCGACAGCGACGCCACAAGGCGCCGGGCCTTAGCAGGAAATCGTGGCCTGACCCCCCTAGTGCCGCGCCAGGGCGGGGTTTACAATTGCAGCCATGGGCGATTCACGGGTCAGTCTGACCCACCACTTCCTGATCGCCATGCCCAGCATGGCCGATCCGCACTTTGCCCACACCCTGATCTACGTCTGCGAGCACAACGACCAGGGCGCGCTCGGCATCGTCGTCAATAAGCCGATCGATATGACGCTCTCGGCGCTGTTCGAGCAGATCAACGTCCCGCTGGGTGATTCCGGCTTACGTGAGACCAAGGTACATTACGGCGGGCCGGTGCAGATCGACCGGGGCTTCGTGCTGCATCGGCCTTTGGGCAGCTGGCAATCGACGCTCGCGATCAGCGACACCCTGGGGCTCACGACGTCCAAAGACATCCTCGAGGCGGTGGGCCACGGGAATGGCCCGGCCAACGTGCTTGTCACGCTCGGCTACGCCGGCTGGTCGGCCGATCAGCTCGAGCAGGAGATCGCGCAGAACGCCTGGCTCACGGTCGCCGCCGACCCCGACGTGCTCTTCACCGAGCCCGCCGAGTTGCGGCTGCCCGCGGCGATGAGGCTTCTCGGTATCGATTTTTCGCGGCTGTCCGACGCGGTCGGACACGCGTGACCCGTGGCGGTGACGGCAATGGCTTCCGCGGCTCCGGCGGGGACCGTTCTCGCCTTCGACTTCGGCACGGAACGCATCGGCGTGGCCGTGGGGGAGACGAAGCTCGGGGTTGCCCATCCGTTGGCGACTATCGCGAACCGGCGCGGCGACGAAGGCTTCGAGGCGATCGACGCGTTGATCGCCGAATGGCGGCCGGTACTGCTGCTCGTCGGGCTGCCGACGCACGCGGACGGCGCGCCGCACGCGATGACCGCGCGCGCCCGGCGCTTTGCGCGCCAGCTCGAGGGCCGATTCGCGTTACCCGTCGCGTTCAGCGACGAGCGCTTCACGACCCGCGCCGCGTCCTCGGCGCTCCGCGGAGCGGGCACGAAAGCGCGAGACCGGAAGGCGGTGCGCGATCGGATCGCCGCGCAGCTGATATTGCAGGCCTATCTTGACGGACGCCTCGCTTCCTGACGCCGAGATCACACTCGGCCGGCTCGTGGACAAGATGCACGGCGCGGTCGCGTTCGACGCCAAGCTCATCGGCATCCACTCCGGCGGCGCGTGGCTCGCCGAGCGCCTGGGAGAGATGCTCCCAGGCGAGCACCCGGTCGGCACCATCGACGTGTCGTTCTATCGCGACGATTACGCCCAGAAGGGCCTGCGGGCGAAGCTCGCCACGACGACGCTCCCGTTCGAGGTCGCGGGAAGCCGCATCGTGCTGGTCGACGACGTGCTCTATACCGGCCGCTCGGTCCGTGCAGCGATCAACGAACTGTTCGATTACGGCCGGCCCGAATCGATCGAGCTCGCGGTGTTGATCGACCGCGGTGGCCGCGAGCTGCCGATCCAGGCGACCTACGTCGGCGCACGGCTCGCGGTCGCGCGCGGGCTGTCGATCGTGCTGCAGCGACACCTGGACGGAAGCCTGGAGCTTTCCCTCGAGCCCGCGGGGAGCGCATCCGGTGCGTAATCCGCAGCTCAACGGAGCCGGCGAGTTGCAGCACCTCCTCACACTGGAGGGGCTGCCGCCGGAGATCCTCGGGCGCATCCTCGACACTGCGGTGCCGTTCGTGTCGGTCGCCGAGCGCGACGTGAAGAAGGTGCCGCTCCTGCGCGGCAAGACCGTGTTCAACCTCTTCTTCGAGAACAGCACGCGCACCCGGACAACCTTCGAGATTGCGGCCAAGCGCCTGTCCGCGGACGTGATCAACCTGAACATCGGCGTGTCCTCGACGACCAAGGGCGAGACGCTGCTCGACACCATCGACAACCTGGTGGCGATGAACGCCGACATGTTCATCGTCCGGCACGGCCAGAGCGGGGCGCCGCATCTGATCGCGCAGCACCTCTGCGCAACGAACCGGGCGCACATCCACGTCGTCAACGCCGGCGACGGGCGCCACGGCCATCCGACGCAGGGCCTGCTCGATCTGTTCACCATCCGCCACTACAAGCAGGATTTCCGCGCGCTGACGGTGGCGATCGTCGGCGATGTGCTGCACTCGCGCGTGGCGCGCTCGCTGATCCACGGCCTGACGACCCTCGGCACGCCCGAGGTGCGCGTGATCGGGCCGCAGACGCTGCTGCCAACCGCGGTCGAGAGCATGGGCGTGCATGTGTTCCACGACATGCGCGACGGTCTAGCCGGTTGCGACGTCGTCGTCATGCTGCGACTGCAGAGCGAGCGGATGAAGGGTTCGCTCCTGCCGTCCGCCGGCGAGTTCTTCAAGCACTACGGGCTGACCGCCGACAAATTGAAGCTCGCCAAGCCCGATGCGATCGTCATGCACCCGGGGCCGATGAACCGCGGCGTCGAGATCGACTCCGCGGTGGCCGACGGCAGCCACTCGGTGATCCTGCCGCAGGTGACCTTCGGCATCGCGGTGCGCATGGCCGTGATGAGCATCCTCGCGGGTAACTGATGAAGATAGAGATCAAGAACGGCCGGGTGATCGACCCGAAGCACGGGGTCGATCGCCAGGCGTCGCTGTACATCGCCGCGGGCAAGGTGGCCGCGCTGGGCGATGCTCCCGCCGGTTGGCATGCTAACCGGGTGCTCGACGCGGCGGGGCTCGTCGTCTGTCCCGGGCTGATCGATCTCTCGGTGCGGCTGCGCGAGCCCGGTTTCGAATACAAGGCGACGCTGGAGTCGGAGATGGCTGCGGCGATCGCCGGCGGCGTCACCAGCCTGGCGTGCCCTCCCGACACCGATCCTCCGCTCGACGAGCCGGGGTTGGTCGAGATGCTCAAGCATCGGGCGCGCTCGCTCAACCAGGCACATGTCTACCCGATCGGCGCGCTGACGGTCGGGTTGAAGGGCGAGACGATCACCGAGATGGGCGAGCTGACCGAAGCGGGTTGCATCGCCTTCTCGCACGCCGACGCCGTGCTGGTCGATACGCAGGTGCTGCACCGCGCGCTGCAATACGCGGCGACCTTCGGCTATCGCGTCTGGTTGCGGCCGCAGGACGCCCACCTCGCCCGGGGCGGCGTCGCGCACGACGGTGAGGTCGCGACGCGGCTGGGCCTGCCGGCGATTCCCGCTTTTGCCGAGACGATCGCGCTCGACACGATTTTCGAGTTGGTGCGCTCGACCGGCGTGCGCGTGCACGTGGCGCGGCTGTCGACCCACGAGGGCGTGGCGCGGGTGCGCGCGGCGAAAAAGGCCGGGCTGGCGATCACCTGCGACGTCGCGATCCATCACGTCCACCTCTGCGACGTCGATATCGGGTGGTTCAACGCGCATTGCCATCTCGTGCCGCCGCTGCGCGGCACGCGCGATCGCGCGGCGCTGCGCGCCGGGCTCGCCGACGGGACGATCGACGTCATCTGCTCGGATCACGCGCCGGTCGACGACGACGCCAAGCAGCTGCCTTTCGCGGAGGCCGAGCCTGGCGCCACCGGCCTTGAGCTCCTGCTGCCGCTGACGCTCAAATGGGCGCAGGAAGAAGAGCTCCCGTTAGCCGCGGCGCTTGCGCGCGTCACCGTCGAGCCGGCGCGCGTGCTCGGGCAGGACGGCGGCCACCTCGGGCCCGGTGCCGACGCCGACGTGTGCGTGTTCGATCCAGGCGCGCACTGGCGGGTCGAGCCTTCCGCGCTCAGGAGTCAGGGCAAGAACACACCTTTCCTCGGGCTGGAACTGCCGGGCAAGGTACGCTATACGCTGGTGGGCGGACAGATCGTCTACCAGGCCTGACGTTCCGATTCGCTCATATCGCACGGAGGAAACAACGATCCGCGACGGGCGGCCTCGGGTGCCAGTCGCGTTTCACACGCGCTGCCGCCGCACCGCTAGCCGCGGGGGACGCGACCCAGCAAGTGAAACTCATCGTTGGGCCGCATGGCGATCAGGTCCGCCATGCGGTTGGACAGCGCGAAGAACGCTGTGATCGCGCCGATATCCCAGATATCCTCGTCGGAGAAGCCGTGCGTGCGGAGCTTGGCGTAATCCGCTTCGACCAGTTCGGCGGAGCGCAACGCGACCTTGAGCGCGAACTCCAGCATGGTCTTCTGGCGCTCGGTGATGGCAGCCTCGCGGTAGTTCACCGCGACCTGATCGGCGACGAACGGATCCTTCGCGTATACCCGCAGGATCGCTCCGTGCGCGACGATGCAGTAGAGGCAGTCGTTGGCGCCGGAGGTCGCGACGACGATCATCTCGCGCTCGGCCTTGGTGAGACCCGAGTCGCGCAGCATCAGCGCATCGTGGTAGGCGAAGAAGGCGCGGAACTCGTCCGGCCGATGCGCGAGCGTGACGAAGACGTTCGGAATGAAGCCCGCCTTCTCCTGCACCTCGAGCATCCGCGCGCGGATGTCGGCCGGCAGCTCCCCGAGCTTCGGGACCGGGTAGCGGCTGATCGCGCCCGCGCTCACGACGTCGGCGGCACGTAGCCCGATGCGACGTCGGCTCCGCCGCCGAAGAAGTGGCGCTGCATCTGCTCGGCGAGGTACTTCCGCGCGCTCGGATCGGCGAGGCTCAACCGGTTCTCGTTCACCAGCATCGTCTGGTGCTTGAGCCATTGCGCCCACGCCTCCTTGGAGACATTCTCGTAGATCCGCTTGCCCAGCTCGCCCGGATAGGGCGGGAAGTCGAGCCCCTCGGCTTCGCGGCCGAGCTTGACGCAATGAACCATGCGTGCCATCGCTACACCTTGTGACGAGGAAAACAAACCGTAATTATCGCACGCCGCGACGCCGACTCGTCTCGCTACGCTAGCAATTTCTCGTAGACCAGCGAGCGCCGCTGCCAGTTGTACAGGTCGCGCTTCTGCCTGGGCAGCCTGGCCGGATCGCTCTCGACGAAGCCGCGTTCGAGGAACCAGCCGGAGGTACGCGTGGTCAGCACGAACAGCCGCGAGAGCCTGAGCTTCTTCGCCCGCTGCTCGATCTCGTGCAGCAGCGCCTCGCCGTAGCCCTCGCGCCGAAAGTCGGGATGCACCGCGAGCGCCGCCAGCTCGCCGGCGCGGTCCTTGCCGAATGCGTACAACGCCGCGCAGCCGACGATCGCGCCGTCGTGCTCGGCGACGACGAAGCGCTCGATCTCCATCTCGAGCCGCTCGCGCGAGCGGCGCACCAGGACGCCTTCGGCCTCCAGCGGCTCGATGATCGACAGAATCCCGCCCACATCGTCGATCGTCGCGCTGCGCAGGTGCGCAAGCGGGGCCGCCGCAATCATCGTGCCCACGCCGTCGCGGGTGAAGAGCTCCAGCAGCAACGCGCCGTCGCGGTGACGACTGATCAGGTGCGCACGCTTGACACCGTTGTCGCAGGCGCGGATCGCGCAGGGCAGATAGTGCAGCACGTCCGGCGCGAGCTTGGCGCGGCGCGCGAGCAAGGCTTCGGCCTCGCGCGTCGACAACTCGGTCAGGAGCTGCCGGCGGCCATTGCGCACGCCGTCCGTCTCCATCAGAAAAATGAGCTTGTGCGCGGAGAGCTGCACGGCGACCTGGGTGGCGACCTCCTCGAGGGCGAGGTTGAAGATCTCGCCGGTCGGGGAGTAGCCAAGCGGGGAAACCAGCACCAGGTCGCCGTCGTCGAGGCGCAGTCGCAGCCCTTCGATGTCGATGCGGCGCACTTCGCCGGTCAGGCCCATGTCGATGCCTTCGACGACGCCGATCGGCTTGGCGGTGATGAAGTTCCCGCCGACGACGCGGATCCGTGCACCGGCCATCGGCGAGTTGGCGATTCCCAAAGAGAGCAGCGCCTCGATGCGGCTCCGTGCGTGGCCCATGCCCTCGAGCACGCAGTCCATCGTCTCGACGTCGGTGATGCGCAAGCCCCGGTGATAGCGGCTCGGGATGTTCTGCTGTTTCAGGATCGCCTCGATCTGCGGGCGCGAGCCGTGGACCACGACCAGCCGCGTCCCCAGGCTGTGGAGAAGATTCAGGTCGTGCACGATGCCGAGGAAGGTTTCGTCGGCGACGACCTCGCCGCCGAAGGCGATGACGATCGTCTTGCCACGCAAGGCGTGGATGTACGGCGCCGCGGCGCGGATCCACGGCACGAACGACTTGGGATCGAAGCCCATCGCGGCACTACGCGCGTCGCCGTCCGGTCGCGCCGGTGGCCGAAGCCTGGCAGGCGGCACTCGGGTCGGGACCATGGTCGAAGCGCACCCCGTCGAATTGTCCCGGGCGACTGCGGATCAGGTTTTCGGCGAAACGTGCCAGAGTCGCGTACGCGTCGTTGCGCACGAGGTGCATGTAGCGCAGCGGATCGGGCGCGGGCGTGGGATCGCAGACCAGCTCGTCCGCGTGCAGCAGCACGTCCTGCCTGCCGTGAAACCACGCGAGCAACTGCTCCTCGTTCATGCCGCGCGTCGCTCCATGGACGACCATGTCTTCGTAGCACCGGCGCCAATGCGTCATGAGACGCCGTTCCTCGATCTCGGGACGGCCCGCAGCGAGGTGCGCCAGGTAGCCGACGATCGTCTTGTTCGCGACCTGGGCGCCGGAGCGCACCGGATAGTGCGCGAGCGCGAGTTGCGGCAGCGGTGGCACGGAGAGCTGCTGCGCCAGGGCGCCCACGCGCAGCAGGCCGTGATTGCCGTGGTCGAGCACGAGCATCGAATCGGCGGCGAAGGCAGACGTGAGCACGACCTTCTGGATCTTGGGCTCGTTGCGGCGGCGATAACGGATCCGCCGCAACGGGTTGGGCTCGTCGGCTCCGTCCTCGGAGGTTGGCACGAACGTGCGCAGATGGATCCGCGCGGCCGGAGCGCCGGCCGGCAGCAGCGCCAGGGCGGACTCGATCGCGACCCGGTCCGCGGGAACGATGAATTCGTCCGCATCGAGCGCGAAGATGTAATTGGGCCGGATCGCTGCGTACGCCTCCCGCGCCAGCCAGGTCAGGCCCTCGCCCTGAAGGAAAGCGGGCTCGCCGTAGAACACAAGCGTCATCGGCAGTCCCTCGGCCTGCAACGCTTTCAGCATCTCGCCGGTGCCGTCCTCGGGGGAGTGCACGATCACGAACAGGTGATCGAGAAGGTGCAGCGTGTGGCGAACGAACCGCTCGACGATGTCCGCGTCGTTCCGGATCATGGAAATGCCGACGATCTTCATCTTCTCCGCCACCGGCGCAGAGTCTATTCAAATCCGGAGCGATACTCAATGTGGCGGCGGATTCGCCTATAATGGGGCCGCGTCGCTTCAACCCGCATGTCCTCCCCGCTTCTCGCTCATCTTAGAGTCTCGAACACCGTGAAACGCGTGATGCGCTGGCACGATTTGGGCTCAAGCGCGCGAAGCAAGCCACGCCGCTTGGTAGGCCCCAAGCAAGTGGCTTGCGACAAAGCGGGTGGGCCCAAATCGTGGCCGGCCCTTCGGGTTGCGGCCAAAACCGCCGCTGCCATTGTTGCCGGGCTTGCGCATAGGCTCCACTATTCGCTGCGCCCTGCGCCGCGGCAGCGGCGGTTTGTGGCCAGCAACGCACACGTGTTCTACGGTGTTAGAGACTCTTAACCCCGAACAGCTCGCCGCGGTCACCCTGCCCCACGGCTCGGCGCTGATTCTCGCCGGCGCCGGCAGCGGCAAGACGCGCGTGCTCACGACGCGAATTGCGTGGCTGCTGGCGACAGGTCAAGCGAGCCCGCTTTCCGTGTTCGCGGTCACCTTCACCAACAAGGCCGCCAAGGAGATGCTCACCCGGCTCTCCGCATTGACGCCCGTGAACACGCGCGGGATGTGGGTCGGCACGTTCCACGGCCTGTGCAACCGCATGCTCCGCGTCCACTATCGCGACGCCGGATTGCCGCAGCTCTTCCAGATCATGGACACGCAGGACCAGCTCGCGCTGATCAAGCGTCTGTACAAGGCGCACGGCATCGATGACGACCGCTTTCCGCCGCGGCAGTTGCAGGCGCTGATCAACGGCTCGAAGGAGGAGGGCTTGCGGCCGAATCAGGTCGAGGCGCACGACGGATTCACGCGCCGCCAGGTCGAGCACTTCGCGCTCTACGAAGAGGCGTGTCGCCGCGACGGCGTCGTCGACTTCCCCGAGCTGTTGTTGCGCACCTTCGAGCTTCTCACGCGGCACGACGCGCTGCGCGAGCACTACCAGCGCCGCTTCTCGCACCTGCTGGTCGACGAATTTCAGGACACCAACGCGCTTCAATATCGGTGGCTGAAACTTCTGGCCGGGACGCATACGGCAGTGTTTGCGGTCGGCGACGACGACCAGTCGATCTATGCCTTCCGCGGCGCCAACGTCGCCAACATGCAGCACTTCGAACGCGATTTCGCCACGCCCGACGCACCGGTGAAGCTCGTCAAGCTGGAGCAGAACTATCGGTCGCACGGTCATATCCTCAACGCTGCGAACGCATTGATCAAGCACAACCAGGGCCGGCTGGGCAAGAACCTGTGGACCGCGGACGCGCCGGGCGAACCGCTGCGCGCGTTCGCGGCGCCATCCGACGTCGACGAGGCGGCGTTCATCGTCGACGTCGTGAAAAGCCTCGTCGACGAAGGGATCTCGCCCGCCGAGATCGCGGTGCTGTATCGTTCCAACGCGCAGTCGCGCGTGCTCGAGCACGCGCTGTTCAACGCCGGGATGCCTTATCGCGTCTACGGCGGCATGCGCTTTTTCGAGCGCGCCGAGGTCAAGCACGCGCTAGCGTACATGCGTCTGCTCGCGGCGCCCGGCGATGACGGCGCGTTCCTGCGGGTGGTCAACTTTCCGCCGCGCGGGGTCGGTGCGCGGACGCTGGAGACGCTGCAGGACAAGGCGCGCGCGGCGGGGACGAGCCTATGGCAGTCGGCGTGCACGACGCCCGTGGCCGGCAAGTCCGGGGCAAGCGTCGCCGCATTCCTGAAGCGGATCGAGGCGATGCGCACGGCGACTGCCGGGCTGCCGCTCTCCGAAACGGTCGAGCACGTCGTGCACGCGAGCGGGCTCAACGCGCATTACGCGGCGGAGAAGGACGGCCAGGAGCGCATCGAGAACCTGCAGGAGCTGGTGAACGCAGCCGAGAGTTTCGTGCGCGAGGCCGATTTTCAGGTCGCCGGCGAAGCGGAGGTCGAGACCGGCGACGCGCTGACCGCATTCCTGGCCCACGCGGCGCTCGAAGCCGGCGAGACGCAGGCTGCCGAGGGCCGCCCTGCGTTGCAGTTGATGACCGTGCATTCGGCGAAGGGCCTCGAGTTCCACACCGTGTTCGTCACCGGGCTGGAGGAAGGTCTCTTCCCGCACGAGAACAGCATGTCGGAATACGACGGCGTCGAGGAGGAGCGTCGCCTCGCCTATGTCGCCATCACACGGGCGCGACGGCGGCTCTACCTCACGCACGCGCAGAGCCGGATGCTGCACGGGCAGCTCCGGTACAACGTCGCCTCGCGCTTTCTCGACGAGCTGCCGGCAGCGCTGGTCCGCTGGCTCTCGCCGCAGCGCGCCGACACCCCGCCGGCGCGCGAGCCGGCGTTCGGCGCGGCGCGCTACGATGCGCTCGCGGACCGGCCCGGATGGCGCATCGGGCAGAGCGTGAAGCACGCCAAGTTCGGTCTGGGCATCATTATCGACGCCGAAGGCCGCGGCACCGACGCGCGCGTGCAGGTGAATTTTCGCAACGCCGGCGTGAAGTGGCTCGCCCTGGAATACGCCAAGCTTCAACCGGCCTGACCGGGCACCGCAAAGCTGCTGCGCAGGACCGGCTGCCGCGTTGTGCTCATTGGCCACTGAGCGCTCGGCGCTCGCCATGCTTCTTTTGTACTATCTCGCGCCTCGCTGCGGGACGCCTTGCACTCGGCCCTGCTCGCGTCGCTTTTCAGTATCCTGTCAAAGCATTGTCTCGGGGCTGTTTAATGCCGGCGGCTCGTCGGCGTGGAAAAGATCTCGGTACGCGACGTAGTCGGCGATCTGGAACGTCGCGAGAAAGACGAGCATGTACGGAAACACCAGGGCCACGGCGATGATCGGTCCCAGACTCTCGCCCAACAGGCCCGCCATCGTCGCGCCCAGCAGAGGCAACACGCCGCCGTAGAAGAGCACGACAAGCCCGAACACTCCGACTGGCCGCCAATTGACGAGTGCGGCGCGCAGGCTCGTCCAGAGCGCAGACAGTGCGCTGGCGTCGTGAAACACAACCAGCGCCGGGGCGAACCACAGCGCGAGCAGCGTCGGTAGTGCGCACACGGTGCCGAACAGAAACGCGAGCTGCAGCCGGCCGCTTCGTTGCAGCTCTTCGCTCGGTTTTTCGCCGCTGGAGAACCAGGCGATCAGCGCTCCACCGTCGACGAGTGAGGTTGCCGATACCGCGAGCGTCATTCCGCCGAAGAAGACGAGGCCCAGCGGCAGCAGTGCCCAGAGGTTGCTCCGGAAGCCGCGGAACAAGTCCGCGAGCGCCGGCCTGCCGCCGCGCTCCTGGCTCCACGCGGCGGCGAGAAAGCCGACGGCAAACACCGGCTTGAGTACCGATGCGGCGAGCTTGCCGAGCGAAGGCCACGGTCCCAGCTCCGCGAACGCCACCAGCACGTAATAGGCGACGAGCAATAGCAACCACGGCAGCGGCGCCGCGCGGAACATCGCGTGCGCACGACGCATCCAGAAGATGCCGCGGCGCGCATCGCGGCGCACGAACGGGATCGCGGTCGGTGGCGCGGCGGGCGGCGTCACAAGTCGGGAAAGCGCGGTTCGGCCGCGACGCGGCTCTTCAGGATGCGCTCGAACGCCGCCGGGTCGTGCGCGTGCGTGAGTTCGCCCGGTCGCGGCAAATGCAGGTCGTAGAGACGCGACAGCCAGAAGCGCAGTGCGGCGGCGCGCAGCAAAGGACCCCAGAGCGCGCGCTCCTCGAAGGCTAGCGGGCGCACGGCATCGTACGCGCCGACCAGTGCGCGGACGCGCCCCGGCTCGAGGTCCCCCGACTCCGCGTCGTCCGGCGCGACGCACCAGTCGTTGACGGTGATCGCGAGATCGTAGGCGAGCGCGTCGGTCGCAGCGAACCCGAAGTCGATGATGCCGGCGACGCGGTTACCGACGAAGAGCACGTTGTCGCAGAACAGGTCACCGTGGATCGCGGCGCGTGGCAGCTTCGCCTTGGCGAACCCGGCCTGGTACTTGAGCTCCGCGGCGACCAGCGCATTTTGTTCCGGCGACAGCTGCGGGCGCACCGCGCGCGCCGCCTGCCGCCACCAGCCGGGACCGCGCCGGTTGGCCAGTCGTCCGCGGTACTGCTTCGCCGCGACGTGCAGCCCCGCGAGCGCACGACCGACCGCAGCGCAATGCGGCACGTCAGGGTGCAGGACGGGCGCGCCGTCGAGACGCGCGACCAGCCCGGCGGGCTTGCCGTTGAGGAAACTCCATAGTGCACCCGTGCGGTCGGGCTCGGGCGCGGGGGCCATCACTCCGGCGCGCGCGAGATGCGCCATGAGGTTGAGGTAGAAGGGCAGTTCTTCCGCCGGCAGGCGCTCGTAGAGCGTCAGCACGTAGCGGCCCTTGTCCGTCGTAAGGAAGTAATTGGTGTTCTCGATGCCGGCCGCGATCGGCTCGAACGCATGGACTGCGCCCAGCGCATAGCGCGTGAGCCATGCGGCCAGATCCTCGGCGGTGACGGCGGTGTAGACCGACATTCTCCAACGCGACCGCATGGCTGCGGCCGCGATCTCCCATGCGGGCTCGAGTTAGTTCAGAACGAGAACAGCACCCACAACGGGACCCTGAGCCCCGTATCGAGGCTGTCGCGGCGGATGAACGTACCATGGGCGCCGTCGGCGACGAGGTAATACGGGCGGCCATGTCGGGGCGTGACCTTGACCATCGTCAGCCGCCCGCCGACGCGATATTCCTCGATGGTCTCATTCTCGCGCCGGACGATCGTGATCTGCGGCTCGAGCTCCGGATCGTTGGTGATCTCGGCGGGCGGGGGCGGTAGCTCAGGAAGCGGCTCGAGCTTCGGAGGCGGCGGCGCCTTTTGCGCGGCGGCTGTCAGCGCGACGCCGACAGCGACTACGACAAACACCGTAGCGAAGAGGTTGCGCATGGTGCGGTCTTGCCGGGCCTCAATCCATTCTAGCAGAGCGCGGAGCCGCCGACGACTCCGACAATAGACAATACCTTAGAGGTTCAGCATCTTGTCACGTTCCGCACGCGTCGGCTGGAATCCGCGGCTCTCGTAATAGTCGAAAATCGCTTCGACGATCGCCTCGGGCTCGTCGATGATTTGCATCAATCCGAGGTCTGCGGCGCTGATCATGCCCTCGCCGACCAGCTTGTCGCGCATCCAGTCGAGGAGCCCGCGCCAGAACTCGCCCCCGACCAGGATGATCGGGATCTTGCGGCTCTTTCCGGTCTGCACCAGCGTAAGGCATTCGGTGAGCTCGTCGATCGTTCCGTAGCCTCCGGGCATGACGACGTAGGCGGAGGCGAAGCGCACGAACATCATCTTCCGCGCGAAGAAGTAGCGGAAGTTGATGCCGACGTCCTGATAATCGTTGCCGGTCTGCTCGTGCGGCAGCAGGATGTTCAGGCCGATGGCGGGCGAGCGCCCGCCATGCGCGCCGCGGTTAGCCGCTTCCATCGTTCCGGGGCCGCCGCCGGAAATCACGGCGAAGCCCGCATCGGACAGCAACCGCGCGATCCATTCGGCCTTGCCGTAGTAAGGATCATCGGGCTTGATGCGCGCGCTGCCGAACATGCTGACCGCAGGGCGCACGCCGCGCAGGCGCTCGGTCGCGACCGCGAATTCTGCCATAATGCCGAGCACCCGCCACGCTTCCTGCCCGTTGGTCGAGTACATTTCCTGAGGGTCGATCAACTCGGGAATCTTGCTTGTCAGAATCATGCTTGGGGGCCTCTAACACCGTGAAACACGTATGCGTTGCTGGCCGCAAACGGCCGCTGGCGCGGCGCAGGGCGCAGCGAATAGTGGAGCCTATTCGCAAGCCCGGCAACAATGCTCGCGGCCGCGCAGTTGGCAAATGAGGCCGCAACCCGAAGGGCTGGCCGCGATTTGGGCCCACCCGCTTTGTCGCAAGCCACTTGCTTGGGGCCTACCAAGCGGCGTGGCTTGCTCCGCGCGCTTGAGCCCAAATCGTGCCAGCGCATAACGCGTCTCACGATGTTAGAGGTCCCAGACTCGTTCTGGTTGACGGCTCGTCGTATCTGTACCGCGCGTTCCACGCTCTGCCTGACCTGCGCACCTCGCGCGGCGAGCCGACCGGCGCGATTCGGGGCGTCGTCGCCATGTTGCGCCGATTGGTGATCGACGGCAACCCGGAATACTTCGCCGTCGTATTCGACGCGCCCGGCAAGACCTTCCGCGACGACTGGTATCCGCAATACAAGGCGAACCGGCCGCCGATGCCGGAGAGCCTTGCGCTCCAGATCGCTCCCCTTCATGAGCTGATCCGCGTTCACGGCTGGCCGCTGTTGATGGTCGACGGCGTCGAGGCCGACGACGTCATCGGAACACTGGTACGGCAGGCGGAAGCCCGCGGCATCGAGTGCGTGGTCTCCACAGGAGATAAGGATCTCGCGCAACTGGTCACGCCGCACGTCGCGCTGGTCAACACGATGAGCAACGAAACGCTGGATGAGGCGGGTGTGGTCGCCAAGTTCGGCGTGCGCGCCGACCAGGTGCTCGATCTGCTGACGCTGACCGGCGATGCGGTCGACAACGTGCCGGGCGTGTCCAAGGTCGGTCCGAAGACCGCGGCCAAGTGGCTCGAGCAGTACGGCACGCTCGACAAGGTGATCGCGCACGCCGGCGATATCGGCGGGGTCGTCGGCGAGAATCTCCGCGCGGCGTTGACTTGGCTGCCGCAGGGCAAAAAGCTCCTCACGGTCAAGACCGACTGCGTATTGCCCTTCGAGCCCACCGAGCTGGTCCTGCGGCCCGCAGATGCCGCGGCGCTCAAGAAGCTCTACGAGCGCTTCGAGTTCAAGAGCTGGCTCAAGGACGTGACCGCAAGGACCGGTGCCGACCGTTCGGCGCCGAGTGTTGAGCATGAACAACCTTCGGCACCTGCGCCGACTGATCAACGACCAACGCCTGACCGCTTTTACGAGACAGTGCTCGATCAGGCGGCGCTCGACCGCTGGCTTGCCGCGATCGAGCGTGCCGATCTCGTCTGCTTCGACACCGAGACGACGAGCCTCGATCCGCTGCAGGCGCAGCTAGTCGGGCTCTCATTCGCGATCGAGCCCGGCAGCGCCGCGTACGTGCCGCTGGCGCATCGTTATACGGGAGCGCCGGCGCAGCTGCCGCTTGACGCCGTGCTCGCGCGACTCAAGCCTTGGTTTGAGAATCCGCGCGCGAAGAAGCTCGGGCAGAACGTCAAGTACGACCAGCACGTGCTCGCCAATCACGGCATCGCGCTCGCTGGAGTTGCGCACGACACGATACTGCAGTCGTATCTGCTGGAATCGCATCGGCCCCACGACATGGACAGCCTGGCGTTGCGGCATCTCGACGTGAAGACGATCACCTATGACGAGGTCACGGGGAAAGGCGCGAACCGGATCGGCTTCGAAGAGGTTGCGGTCGATCGCGCGACCGAATACTCGGCCGAGGACGCGGACATCACCTTGCAGCTTCATCGCGTGCTCTACCCGCGCGTGGCGGCCGACGTCGAGCTCAAGCACGTCTACGAGGCGATCGAGATGCCGACGCGCGAGGTGCTCTTTGGCATGGAGCGCACCGGCGTCCTGCTCGATCCGCGATTGCTCGCGGCGCAGAGCCGGGAGCTGGGCGAGCGGCTGGGCGCGCTGGAGCAGCGGGCGTTCCAGCTCGCAGGAGGGCCGTTCAACTTGGGCTCGCCGCGCCAGCTGGGCGAGATCCTGTTCGAACGGATGAAGCTACCCGTCGTGAGGAAGACCGCGACCGGCCAGCCGTCGACCGACGAAGACGTGCTGCAAGCACTCGCCGCCGACTATCCCCTGCCGAAGCTGCTGCTCGAGCACCGCGCGCTGTCGAAGCTCAAGTCGACGTATACCGACAAGCTGCCGCAGATGATCAATCCGCGCACGGGTCGCGTGCATACGAACTTCGCGCAGGCGACTGCGGTTACCGGACGGCTCGCCAGCACCGACCCGAACCTGCAGAACATCCCCGTGCGCACTGCGGAAGGCCGGCGCATCCGCGAGGCGTTCATCGCCCCGGCCGGACACGTGCTCGTGTCCGCCGACTATTCACAGATCGAGCTGCGGATCATGGCGCACCTGTCGGGCGACGCCTCGCTTATGCAGGCGTTTGCCGCGGGCGAGGACATTCACCGGGCCACCGCCGCGGAGATATTCGGCGTGCCGATCGGCGAGGTGACGTCGGATCAGCGCCGGTACATCAAGGCGGTGAACTTCGGGCTCATCTACGGGATGAGCGCGTTCGGGCTGGCGGCGCAGCTCAACATCGAGCGCGCGGCGGCGCAGCAGTTCATCGACAAGTATTTCGCGCGCTATCCGGGCGTCGCGCAATACATGCAGCGCACGCGCGAGCTGGCACGCGCGCAGGGGTATGTGAAGACGGTGTTCGGGCGACGATTGTGGCTGCCGGACATCAACGCGGGCGGCGGCCCGCGGCGGCAGGGGGCCGAGCGCGCCGCGATCAACGCCCCGATGCAAGGGACAGCCGCCGACCTGATCAAGCTGGCGATGGTGGCCGTCCAATCGTGGCTCGACCGCGAGCGGCTCGGCTCGCGCCTGATCCTGCAGGTGCACGATGAGCTGGTGCTCGAGGTGCCCGAGACCGAGGCTCTCCGCTTGCAGGCCGAGCTGCCCAAGCTGATGACGGGCGTCGCGAGCCTCCAGGTGCCGCTGGTCGTCGATGTCGGTATTGGGCTCAACTGGGAGCAGGCGCATTAGCAGGCTGATGCATAACTGCTGCGCGAGCCGTCTGCTTTGTTGTGTCCTCGCTCTCCCCCCGCCGTACTTCTTCTGTACTGTCTTGGGGCTCGCTGCGGGTCCTCATTTGGCAACGGGGGCGCTTGGGGCTGCTCGCTACGTCTCTTGAGACGGCTTCTGGCGACGCGGGCCCCCTCCGGGGCACTGAAGGCGAGCGCTCGCGATTCGCGCCGGCACGCCCGACCGCTGGTGACCCTGCCGAGGCCGTTCGTAAGCTTCCAACCCCTAACCGGGGGCGCGCACGTTAAGTTAGCTCGTCGATCATTCTTCGCGTACTGCGACTTCCTTGCTCGCTCCCGCCCACATCGGTCACTTGGCGATGCTCCGCTCCCTCATCAAGGAGGCGGCGGCGGAAGGCAGCCTCGATCATTCGCTGGCCGCGGATACCCCGGGGGCGATCGAGTTCTTCGCGCGGTTGAAGCGCGCGCTGGTCAGCGGTTACTTCGTCGAACACGACCCAAAAACCGGCCGCCTCGAGTCGGTCGCGGTGCCGGGGTATGTGTTCTGGCCCGACGACCGGAACAGTGGCACGCCCCCGGTCGGCTTCGGGCTGTTTCGCGCGTTGGAGGGCGGCTACGAGCTCTGGCTCGCCGGGCTCGAACTTGGCCGGCGCGGCGGCGGCCACGGACGGGCGCTCCTCAAGGCACTCTTTAGCACGCCACCCGGAAAGAAGACCTGGGTCGTGCGGATCCCGCGCGGATCACGCTACGGCGCGGCGGTACAACACTTGCTGGAGCCTTACGAATTCGACCACGCCGGCGACACCGCGCGCCTGCGCTGGTTCGTCCGCCGCAATGCCCCGGCCGCGGTCGCGGCTCGCGTAAGCGGCGCGCTGGGCCGGCACCCGCCGCTCAATTGAATTGAGTTGAGGCGGGCGCGTGTGACCGGTCGGGCTACGCGCTGCCTTTGTCCTCGAAGATGTCGCAGTACGACGCGTAGACGGTCGCGATCGTCACCGGGGCGAGCACGAGCCAGCCCAGCCCGAACGGTATCGTCGCAATAATCGCGAGCACGATGCCGATCACTCCGTAGACCAGGAACGGAATGATATTCCGCAGGCAGCCGCGGAACGAAGCCGCGAGCGCCGCGCCCGGGGTCAACCCGCCGAGCATGACCAGCGCCGGCGCGAACCAGATCGCCATCACCAACGGCAGCAGCAGGAGCAGAAAAAACAGGAGCCCGAGCAGGACCGCGACGACCACGCTTCCGAAGGCAACACCCGTCTGCGAGGGGTCGGCCGCGCCGGTGAGCATGCCGAGGATCGCGACCCCGAAGATGGCGATCATCATCCCGGCGACGATGAGCGTGATCAGGATCGCCAGGCCGGTGTAGATCAGACCGACGATGACCAGCGGCCCGGTGCGCTGGCTGAAGCCGCCGAACAGGTGACTGACCAGCAGCGGATTGCCGCGGTCGAGCGCGCGGCATCCGAGCATGAGGCCGCCGGCGAACACAGGATAAAGAATCTGCAGCGCCAGCGAGCCAACAACGGGAATGATCACGCCGACGACGTTGATGATGATGAGGATGATGATCACGACCAGCCACACGCCGACGCTGGGCGTGAACAACCACCAGCCCTCGCCCCACCAGGACGCGCCGCGACCGGCGTCGACCGTGCGCGGCTCGAGCGCTGCGCTGCCCGCAGGCGAACTCCCCGCGCCGGATGCGGTTGGTGTGAATTCGTTCGCCATTGCTTTTCTCCCCTGACCTGGGCTCGTGCCCAACGGACCGAAACCGAGTACGGCGCGACGCTGGCCGAACAAAGTCGGCGCGTTCGGCTCGCCGCACCGATCGTCGTCCGCCGACTGAAAACCTTAGCATATCGGACAGCGCCGCAGTAGCCGCGATGCGGGCAAGTCGTATGCGAGTCGCGCGCCGGCTGAATCGCCAGCGAGATGGACCATGGTCGCGGCGGCGATCCGACGGACGAGATCGTCCGGCGCGCGTTCGTGCACGAGCCACGTCCGCTCGGCCGTCGTACGGCGGGGAACGAAGCCGCCCTCGCCCAGCAGCCGGGCGGCGATCTCGCCACCGAGGCTGGTGCGGTTGCAGCACGCTAGCTGAGCAAGCTTGCCAACAGCAGGTGGCCGACGCGGGCCGGCTCGAGCGGCGCAGCCATGAACATTATGACAATGTCATTAACCGCCGGTTCCCGGGAAGACGCCTATCGGGCCCAATCGTCGCGAATCCCGGACGCACCTGGGCGCCCGCGCGCAGGGGGCTTGATTTCAAACGCGCGGCGCTCTATTATTAGCACTCGCTAGCGACGAGTGCTAACAAGGCGCTACGATCTGGGTATCGGGCTTGCCGCACCCCCGGCAAGCGAACCAACGCATTGATTATTAGTAAAATTTTATGGAGTGAGCACTGACATGAAGATGAAGATCCGTCCTTTACACGATCGCGTGATCGTCAAGCGGCTCGAGGAGGAACGCAAGTCGGCCGGCGGCATCGTAATCCCCGACACCGCGGCAGAGAAGCCCTCTCAGGGCGAAATCATGTTCGCCGGACCCGGCAAGACCGACGACAACGGCAAGCTGATCCCCATGGGGGTCAAGGTCGGCAACAAGATCCTCTTCGGCAAGTATTCTGGCCAGGAATTCAAGATGGACGGGCAGGATCTGCTGCATATGCGCGAAGACGACATCATCGGGATTATCGGCTGAAGCGGCCGCACGATCACATCACAGCATTGAGGAGCAGCAAAAATGGCAGCCAAAGACGTACGCTTCGGTGAAGGCGTCCGCAACAGAATGTTGAGCGGGGTGAACATCCTCGCCAACGCCGTCAAGATTACGCTCGGCCCCAAGGGCCGCAACGTCGTGCTCGAGCGCAGCTTCGGCGCGCCGACGATCACCAAGGACGGCGTGTCGGTGGCGAAGGAAATCGAGCTCAAGGACAGGTTCGAGAACATGGGCGCGCAGATGGTCAAGGAAGTCGCGTCCAAGACCTCCGACGTTGCCGGCGACGGCACGACCACCGCCACGGTGCTGGCGCAATCGATCGTGACCGAAGGCATGAAGTATGTCGCCGCGGGCATGAACCCGATGGACCTCAAGCGCGGCATCGACAAGGCGGTG
>JBGPYP010000325.1:0-2995 GCA_041493285.1 Casimicrobiaceae bacterium | reverse complement strand
GATCATGCACCGCGAGCTGGTCGAGCAGAAGCGCTGGATCTCCGAGGCGCGCTTCCTGCACGCGCTCAACTACTGCATGGTGCTGCCCGGTCCCGAGGCGCAGCAGCTCGCCACCTACATCGGCTGGCTCCTGCACCGGACCTGGGGCGGGATCGTCGCCGGCGCGCTGTTCGTGCTGCCCTCGCTCGCCGTGCTGATCGCGTTGTCGTGGATCTACATGGCCTTCGGCGACGTTCCCGCGGTTGCCGGCGCGCTCTACGGGGTCAAGCCCGCGGTCACCGCGATCGTGCTGCACGCGGCGTGGCGCATCGGCTCGCGCGCGCTCAAGTCGCCGCCACTGTGGGCGATCGCCGCCGCGGCGTTCGTCGCGATCTACGTCCTGCACGTGCCGTTTCCGGCGATCGTGCTCGCGGCCGGTTTGCTCGGCGCACTCGGCGGCAAGCTCGCTCCGAAGCAGTTCGCCTCGGGCGGAGGTCACGCGGCCGGCGCCGCGCCGCATCCGCCGGCGATCATCGACGACGACACGCCCACACCCGCCCACGCGCGCTTCCGCTGGTCACGTCTCGCTGTCGTCGTGGCGGTCGCGCTGCTCCTGTGGTTCGGCTCGCTCGGTGCGCTCGTGGCAATCTTCGGCGGCGAGGGCGTGCTCACGCAGATGGGCTGGTTTTTCACCAAGGCGGCGCTGGTCACCTTCGGCGGCGCGTATGCCGTGCTGCCCTACGTCGTGCAGGGCGCGGTCGAGACCTTCGGCTGGCTGACGCCCCCGCAGATGATCGACGGCCTGGCGCTCGGCGAGACGACACCCGGCCCGCTGATCATGGTCGTCGCGTTCGTCGGCTTCGTCGGCGGCTGGGCGAAGCAGCTCTTCGGCCCGGAGCACATGTTCTTCGCCGGTGCGTTTGCCGCAGGCGTGGCGACCTGGTTCACGTTCCTGCCGTCGTTCCTGTTCATCCTCGCCGGCGGGCCGCTGGTCGAGTCGACGCACGGGCAGATGAAATTCACCGCGCCCCTGACCGGGATCACGGCTGCCGTTGTCGGCGTCATCGTCAACCTTGCAGTCTTCTTCGCGTATCACGTGTTGTGGCCCGCGGGCGTGCACGAACGCTTCGACTTCGTCTCCGCGTTGATCGGCGTCGCGGCGGCGGTGGCGCTATTCCGCTACAAGGTCGGCGTGATCCCGGTGATCGTCGCGTGCGCCGGCGCCGGGCTCGCGATCACCCTCACGCGCGGGATTTTCTGAGCGCCGACTGCAATACCGCCCCGTCGCTCGTTGAGTGGAAAATGTGGTCTGTCCCCGTTTACCGCCGCGCGGCGGAGAGGATGCTCGGGACTTCGCGCACGAGCTCCAGCGCGTGCTTCAAGTCCGCAAGGCCGCGAACTTCCAGCGTGAACGCCATTCGCGCCTGGAGGTTCTTCGATAGCGTGTTGACCGCGGTGACGTTGATCTTCTCGCGCGAGAAGACTTCGGAGATGTCGCGGAGCAACCCCTGCCGGTCCATTGCCTCGACGATGACGTCGACCGGGAAGACTTCGTCGCGCGGCGCGCCCCAGTCAGCCGTGATCAGCCGCTCGGGCTGGCGCTCGCGCATGCGCGCGACGTTGCTGCAGCTCTGGCGATGGATCGAGATGCCTTTCCCGCGGGTGACGAAGCCGACGATCGGATCGGGTGGCGCGGGCTTGCAGCAGCGCGCGAGGCCGGTCATCAGCCGATCGACGCCGACGATGAGGATGCCGCTGCCGGCGCCCGCCGCCTTGCTCTCGCGCGCGACGACGGGCTCTTCCTCCGCGGCCGGCGGCGGCGCGTCGGGCCTGCCGACCGCGTGGATCGCGTTCTGCAACGCGCGCGAATTGATCTCGGTGCGCGCGACCGCCGCGAAGAACTCGTCCACTTTTGCAAATCCAACGTTAGCGGCGAGCGTTTCCAGCTTGACCGCGGTCATGCCGGCACGGGCGAGCTCGCGCTCGACGATCTCGCGGCCGTGCGCGATCGTCTCCTCGACCTGCTGCGCCTTGAACCACTGCCGCACCTTGGCGCGCGCGCGATGGCTGTGCACGTAACCCAACTCCGGGTTGAGCCAGTCGCGCGAGGGCCGGCCTTGCTTCACCGTCACGATCTCGACCCGCTGACCGCTCGAGAGCACGTAATTGAGCGGGACCATCGCGCCGTCGACCTTCGCGCCGCGGCATCGGTGACCCAGACTCGTATGCACCGCGTACGCGAAATCGACTGGCGTGGCGCCGCGCGGCAAGTCAACCACCTTGCCTTGCGGTGTCAGCACGTAGATCGTGTCGGTGAATAAGCTCGACTTGAACTGCTGCAGCCACTCGCCGGCGTCGGCGACCGCGTCCTTCCAGTCGAGCACCTGCCGCAGCCAGCCGATCTTCTCCTCGTAGCCTGGATCGCGCCGCCCGGCGTGCGCGCCTTCCTTGTAGCGCCAGTGCGCCGCGACGCCGTACTCCGACTGCCGGTGCATGTCGAAGGTGCGGATCTGCACTTCCAATGGCTTGCCCTCGGGTCCGATCACCGCGGTGTGGAGCGATCGATAATCGTTGCCTTTCGGCTTGGCGATGTAGTCGTCGAATTCGCGCGGCACCGGGGTCCAGAGGTTGTGCACGACGCCCAGCGCCGCGTAACAGTCCTTGACCTCGTCGACGAGGATGCGCACCGCGCGGATGTCGTAGAGCGACTCGATGCCCGACTGCTTGCGGCGCATCTTGTTCCAGATGCTGTAGATGTGCTTGGCGCGGCCGGTGACCTCGGCCTTGACGCCGGCGGCGACAAGCTCGCCCCTGAGCGTCGCCTGGACGCTTTCGATGTAGTGCTGGCGGTCGAGGCGGCGCTCGTCGAGCAGTTGCGCGAGGCGCCGGTATGCCTCGGGCTCGAGCGCGCGCAACGAGAGGTCCTCCAGCTCCCACTTAAGCTGCCATACGCCCAACCGGTTGGCGAGCGGCGCGAACAGGTCGAGCGTCTCGCGCGCCGCATGCGCGCGCGCAT
>JBGPYP010000227.1:0-4318 GCA_041493285.1 Casimicrobiaceae bacterium | reverse complement strand
CTCGCGATCTGGACGCGGATCGCCGCTCCGGTGCTGTGGCTCGCGGCGACCGAGTCGTTCATCCCGAAATGGCTGGGCAGGCACCCCGAAGGCGAAGCCGCCACCGACAGCCTCGCGAGCATCCGCGCGCGGCTGGCGCAGGTTCCGCACGGCCAGCTCGTCACCGTCGACCAGGCCGGTCACATGCTGCACCTCGACCGGCCCGACGCGGTCGCCGCGGCGATCGAGCCTTTCCTCGTCATCGAGTGACGCAGGGACTCTTCGCCGTCCACTCCCGGCGCGGCGCGTACGTCGCGCTCGTGGCGCTTACGCTGATCTGGGGCATGAACTGGATCGCGATGAAATTCGGGCTCCGCTACGGACATCCAGTGATCTACAACATCGAGCGCACGCTGGTCGCAATCGCGCTCCTGTTCGCGGTCATGCTGTTCGAGCGACGGCCGCTCAAGCCCGAATCGTGGATCGCGGTCATCGTCACCGGTTTTTTCCAGACGACGATCAATTTCGGCTCGACCACGATGGCGCTCGCCGGCGGAGGTGCGGGGCGCACATCGGTGCTCGTGTTCACCATGCCGTTCTGGACCATGCTCATCGCCTGGCCGGTGCTGCACGAGCGCGTGCGCGGCACGCAGTGGCTCGCGGTCGGCTTGGCTCTGTTAGGCCTCGTGCTGGTCGTCGAGCCGTGGCATTGGGAGGGCGAGCTGGCGCCCAAGCTGTGGGCGGCGCTGTCCGGATTCGGATGGGCCGCGGGCACGGTGGCGACTAAATATTTCCAGCGCCAACATCGTCTCGACATGCTCAACCTGATCGCCTGGCAGATGGTCGCCGGCATCATTCCCATTTGCCTGATCCCGCTCGTATACCCTTTCCCGGCGGTGGAATGGAACGGCGTCTACGTTTCAGCGCTTCTCTACGCGGGTGTGGTGGCGACGGGGATCGGTTTCATCCTCTGGACCGCGATCCTGGTCTGGCTGCCCGCGGGCACGGCGTCGCTCAACATGTTCGCCATTCCGGTCATCGCGCTGGTGTCGTCGATGATCATCTTCGAGGAGCGGCTCACGACGACGGAGTGGCTCGGCATCGCCTCGATCGGGGCGGGCCTGGTCATCGTCTCCGCCCGCGCCTGGCTCGCCAGCCGGCGCGGCGAGCGCGAAGTCGTCGAGGCGCCGGCGATCGAGGGTGGGTGACCGAGATCATGGTGATTCACTCTCGCCGTTCGTCCTGAGCTTGACGAAGGGGACGAACAAGGACTGCTGACCGCGTATCTGACCGTTCGTGGTTCGACAGAGCCTGCCCTTAGCTTGTCGAAGGGCTCACGACGAACGGAATCTGCAACGATGCGGCTGGACTATAATTACGCGCTGTTTTAAGTCTCCTGAAACATTTTCGTGTCCGCCGACGACCTGTCCAAGCTCAAGATCGACCGCTCGCTCGCGCCGGTGCAGACGCGCCGCCGGCGTCGGTGGTGGATACTCGCCGCTATCGCCGTCGTTGCCATTATCGCGGGGGGATTGATCTTCCTGCAGCCGCGCGCGATTAGTGTGCAGACCACGCCCATCGTGACCACGTATCCGTCGCAGCAGTTCGTCGTTCTCAACTCGACCGGCTACGTCGTCGCACAGCGCAAGGCGGCGATCTCGTCCAAGGCATCGGGACGTCTGGAGTGGCTCGGCGTCGCCGAAGGCACGCGCGTGAAGGCGGGCGAGATCATCGCGCGGCTCGACGCGCGTGATGTTTCCGCGCAGCTCGACGCCGCGCATGCCAACGTCAACGTCGCAAGTGCCGTTCTGCAACAAGCGGAAGCGGAGGACCGCGATGCCGCGGCCTCGCTCAAGCGCACGCAGGACCTGGTCGCGAAGAAGTTCGTCTCGGAGTCCGCGCTCGATCAGGCCAAGGCGCGCGCGGACCGCGCAGTCGCGGGCGTGGCAAGCGGGAAGGCCGCGGTGGGCGCGGCGGAGGCGAACGCCAGGAACGCGCAGGTCGCAGTCGACTACACGCAGATACGCGCGCCGTTCGACGGCATCATCCTGTCGAAGAGCGCGAACGTCGGCGATCTGGTCACGCCGTTTTCCTCGGCGGCGGATTCCAAGGGCGCTGTCGTGAGCATGGCCGACATGAGCTCGCTCGAGGTCGAGGCCGACGTGTCGGAGTCGAGCCTGTCCAAGATCAGCGTCGGGCAACCGGCCGAGATCACGCTTGACGCCTTGCCCGACGCGCGCTTTCGCGGCACCGTGTCGCGCATGGTGCCAACGGTGGATCGGGCCAAGGCAACGGTGATGACCAAGGTGCGTTTCGAGGCCATCGATCCGCGCGTGCTGCCCGAGATGAGCGCCAAGGTATCCTTCCTGTCGCAGCCAATCACGCCGGAGCAGCAGAAGCCTCTGACCGCGGTCAATCCCGACGCGCTGGCGCAGCGCGACGGCAAGACGGTCGTCCTCGTCGTGCGCGACGGCAAGGCGGTCGAGGTGCCCGTGACGCCCGGCAGGAAGATCGTCGACCTGACCGCGATCGCGGGCGAGGTGAAGACCGGCGAGAAGGCCGTGCTCAAGCCCGCGCCGGATCTGAAGGACGGCGCGCTGGTGAAGCTCACCGCAAAGTAGGGTCAAAGTAGGGTCAGACTCGACTTTTCCACCGGATCAGCAGGGGAGAACCGTTGCGCCCGAAAGTCGAGTCTGACCCTACTTTGCTGGTCGAGATCCGCAACCTGACCAAGTACTACCAGCGCGGCGGCCAGATCATCCCGGTGCTCGCCGACATCAATCTCGACGTTCGCCTGGGCGACTACCTCGCGCTGATGGGACCATCGGGCTCGGGCAAGAGCACACTGCTCAATCTCATCGCCGGCATCGACAAGCCCAGCGGTGGCACGATCAAGGTTGGCGGCGTCGACATCGCGCGGCTGTCCGACGCCGACCTCGCCGCGTGGCGTGCGGCGCACGTCGGCTTCATCTTCCAGTTCTATAACCTAATGCCGGTGCTGACCGCATTCGAGAACATCGAGCTGCCGTTGCTGCTTGCCGCGCTGTCACGGCGCGAGCGGCGCGAGCGGGTCGAGATCGTGCTGTCGCTGGTCGGCCTGACCGACCGCGCCGACCACTACCCCGGCGAGCTTTCCGGCGGCCAGCAGCAGCGGGTTGCCATCGCGCGGGCGCTCATCACCGATCCGACGCTCATCGTCGCCGATGAGCCGACCGGCGATCTGGACCGCGTCACCGGAGAGGAAATACTCGGCCTGCTCGAGCGGCTCAATCGCGAGCTGGGCAAGACGATCCTGATCGTGACGCACGACCCGAAGGCGGCCGAAAAAGCGCACCGCATCGTGCATCTGGAGAAAGGTGTGCTGGTCGATTGACTCGAACGGCTACGCGGCGGCTTTGTCGGGGCGCCGCGGCAGGGCGGCGAGAAGATCGTCGTCCAGCGAATGGTCCATCGCCGCTTGCGCGGGTGGCGCAGGGACGAAGAGCAGGTCGCGTTCCGCCGCTTCGATCGCGCGCAGGACGGCGTTGCCGTCGGCTGCGCGTTCGACGTCGCTGCGCGCGGCCGCCCACGCTTCCCTGACCGCGCGTTCTTCGAGCAGGTCGGCCTCGGAGATGTCGCTGACCAAGGTGTCGAGCGTCGAGATGTCGGGAGCCGGCGCGCGCCGCGCAAAACCCGGCGGCGCGGTCACCTCGACGGTGAACTGCGACGGCGCAACCGATCGGGGCTTCGTTCCGGACGAGATCGACGGTAACGGCGTCGCGTTGGTATGCGACAGCGAGACCGGCGCTGCCGACACGTCGGTGAACGACCGCGGGCCGGTATATGCCGCGCCGCGCGTCCACTCCGGGACCTCCGGTATCGCGCGGCGGCGAACAAAAAAGGTACCGAGCGTAATCGCGCCGATGGCAACCACCGCCGCCGCAAAGTACCACCAAAGGTCGCCCGACTCGCCGCGCTCGACCGATGGCGCGCGCGGCGCTGCCGAATGTGTCTCCGTGGCCTGAGCCGCCGCCTGGCGGAATGGCGCAGGGTTCGCGGTTGCGACGGCGCTCTCGCGACCGGCCGGCGCGACCACCACCGCCGTCGAGTCCGAACGGTCCGTCGCCACCGCCCGTGGTGTTGCGCGCGACTCGCCAAGCGGCGAGGTGTCCAAGCTGCGTCGTGCCGTGCCCAGCGCCGTTTTGGGCCGTTCCTGTCCGGGTTCGCGCGCGGTTATCGGTCGGATCGCCGCGGCAGTGCCCACCGCGGGCGGGTCGAGCAGCAGGACGTAGTTGCGACGGGTCGTCCCGTCGCATCCGGCCTGGATCGTGAATTGGACCGCCGGCACGTTGACCGCACT
>JBGPYP010000049.1:0-11712 GCA_041493285.1 Casimicrobiaceae bacterium | reverse complement strand
TTCACGCTCGCCAACGGCATGAAGGTCGCGCTGCTGCCCAAGAAGACGCGCGGAGGAACGGTGCAGTTGAACCTGCGGCTGCATCAGGGCGACGAACGCGCGCTCCTCGGCAAGGAGACCGAAGGCTCGCTCGCTGCGTCGATGCTCTCCCGCGGAACGGCGAAGCGGAGCCGCCAGGAGATCGCGGACGCACTCGACCTCTATCGCGCACGGCTGTCGATTTCCGGCGACGCAACGCGTACCGACGTTCGCGGCCACACCGTGCGCGAGCGGCTGCCCGATACGCTGCGGCTCGCCGCGGAGATTCTGCGCGAGCCGTCATTTCCCGCCAACGAGTTCGACACGCTCAAGCGCGAGCGCACGACCGACATCGAAGGCTGGCGCAGCGATCCGGAGGACGTCGCCTCGCGCGCGTTGGCGCGGTACGGCAACCCTTATCCCGAAGGCGATGTGCGCTACGTGCCGACGGTCGACGAAGAAGTCAAGCGCATCGACTCGACGAAGCTCGACGCCGTCAAGGACTTCTACGCGCGCTTTGCCGGCGGGACGCATGCAGAGCTTGCGCTGGTCGGCGATTTCGACCCGGCGGCGATCAAGCCGCTGCTCGAGGAGCTGTTCGGAACGTGGAAGAGCGGCTCGCCTTACGTGCGCGTGCCGAAGCCTTTTGTTGTCAAGCGCGCGATGGAGATCCGCGAAGAAACCCCCGACAAGGCCAACGCGGTGCTCGCGGGCGAGCTGGCGCTGCCGATCAACGACACGAGTCCCGACTTCCCGGCGCTGAGGGTTGCGAACTACATTCTCGGCGGTTCGCCCAGCTCGCGGCTATGGGAACGCATCCGGCAGCGCGAGGGCTTGAGTTACGGCGTGTACTCGTCGCTCGAGCCGAACAGCTTCGAGCCCAATACGCCGCTGACGATCGAGGCGATCTTCGCGCCGGAGAACCTGCCGCGGCTGCGCGCGGCGCTAACCGAGGAGCTCGCGCGCGCCGTGCGCGATGGGTTCAGCGACGTCGAGGTTGCCGATGCGAAAAAGGCGCTGTTGCAGGAGCGAGCGCTCGCCCGCGCGCAGGACGGCGGCCTTGCGAACGATCTCACGCGGCAGTCGTATCTCGGCCGGACGTTCGCGTACGCTGGCGAGGCCGATGCGAAGATCGCCGGCCTTTCGACCGCCGAGGTCAACGCGGCGCTGCGCAAGTACGTGCGGCCGGATGCGTTCGTCGACGTGTACGCCGGCGATTTCGCGAAAAAGCGCTGAGGCCGGCGCACCCGCAGGTCCCTAAAGCCCCGCGTCCTCGCTGACCCCCTCACCCGAGCGAAGGGCGCTCCAGGCAGTCCCGCCACCGCGGTTTCCCGGCGCTCAACCGTGGCGTCGTTCCCACGCGCCGACAAGTTTCGCAAGCGGTTCGGCGATGCCTCTTGCGCAGCCCAGCACCGGCGCCGGGACGCGCATTCCGTCCGGCCCGGGGAACGGCGCGGCGTAGCCGCCCGCTTCCTCGACCAGCAGCAACCCGGCCATCGCGTCCCACGCGTTGAGCGACAACTCGATGAAACCGTCGAAGCGACCCGCGGCGACGTGCGCGAGCTGCAGTGCGCCTGCGCCCATATTGCGCGTCGCGACGCCCGCGTCCATCAGCGCGTGCCGTAGCGCGAGATAGCGCGGCTCCGGCGCGCGGTCGTGATGGCCGACGCAGACGAATGCCTGCGCCAGGTCGTCGCAAGTGCTGGCCTGCAGGCGAATGTCGCCGTCCGTGCGCTCGCACCACGCGCTGTGGCCGCGACGCACGTGGAAAAGCTCGTTGTGCTCCGGATCGTAGACGACGCCGATCTCGCGCCGGCCGTTCTCGACATAGGCGATCGACACGCAATAGTAGCGGACACCGCGCAGGAAGTTGTGCGTGCCGTCGATCGGATCGACGACCCAGACGTGATCGAGCGCGCCGGCGAACGCCGCCGCGGTCTCTTCGCCGAGGAACGCGTCGCCGGGAAACGTCGCCGCGAACCGGCCCCGGATCAACTCCTCGACCGCGCGATCGGCGCGGCTGACGAAATCCTGCGCACCCTTGTGCTCGACGACCAGCGTTTCGCGCTGCGAGAAGAAATCGCGGGCGAGCTCGCCCGCGCTCCGGGCGATCTCCAGCGCGGCGACGTAACGAGCGGACAACGACATCGGGCTCCTCGGTTCGTCGGTTGTTGTGCGCGGCTCGCTGGTGTCGGCCCGCACCCTGGCCTTAACCAGTGCCGTGCCCGCGGCCGCCATCGGGCGGGGCGAAGCTCGGTCGCTCCGTTCGCCAGGCGTACGGGCCCCGGTCGAGCTGCGCAAGTTCGGGGCGATGGTTTAAGGATACACGCCCCCTGAAAGGGAACTGAAAGAAACTGGGGGAAACTGAGGAACCTCAGTTGCTTTGAGCGCCGAACTGCGACAAAATTCTCGTTCCGCGCACGCGGCGCGCTTCGCCGCCCGCGCGACCGGCGCCAAGACCGGAACCGTGCCTCGCGCACCCGCAAGACGTCCGACTTTCTCGACTCCAGATGCGCAACGTCACCCACTTCGCCGCCGGCCGCGCGCTGGACGTCATCTGCCTCGGCCGGTTCGCGGTCGACTTCTACGCGCAGCAGATCGGCGCCCGGCTCGAGGACGTGCGGACCTTCGCCAAGTACCTGGGCGGCTCGTCGGCTAATACCGCCTTCGGCTGCGCGCGCCTCGGCCTCAAGGCCGGACTGATCTCGCGCATCGGCGACGACGCGCTCGGCCACTTCCTGGTCGAGACGATCGCGCGTGAGGGCTGCGACGTTTCGCACGTCAGCACCGATCCGAACCGTCTCACCGGCGCGGTTGTCCTCGGCATCAAGGACCGCGACACGTTCCCGCTCATTTTCCTGCGTGAGAACTGCGCCGACATGGCGATCGCGGAGGCCGACGTCGAGGAAGCGTATATCGCGAAGGCCAGGGCGCTGCTGATCACCGGCACGCATCTGTCGACCGAGTACATCAATCGGATCAGCTCTCTTGCCCTCGAGCGGGCGCGGAAAAACGACGTGCGCACCGTGCTGGACATCGACTACCGGCCGGTACTTTGGGGGCTGACCAAGCGCGGCGACGGCGAAACGCGCTACGTGCGTTCCGACAACGTCACCGCGCATATCCAGCGCATGCTGCCGCAGTTCGATCTGGTCATCGGGACGATCGAGGAGTTTAATATCGCCGGCGGCAGCGCAGAAATAATCGAATCGCTTCGATCGATCCGCGAGTTGACGTCGAGCACGCTGGTCGTCAAGCGCGGACCGCTGGGCTGCGCGGTGATCGACGGCACGATTCCGCGCTCGCTCGACGCCGCGTTCAACGGGCGCGGTGTCGAAGTCGAGGTGTTGAACGTGCTCGGCGCCGGCGATGCGTTCTCCGCCGGATTTCTCTCCGGCTGGGCGCGCGGCGAGGACTACGACGCGTGTTGCCGCTACGCCAACGCCTCCGGCGCACTGGTCGTCTCGCGGCACGGGTGCGCGCCGGCGATGCCGACCCGAATCGAGCTCGACTACTACCTCGCGCATGCGGCGGAGATTCCGAGGCCCGACCAGGACGAGATGCTCACCCGCCTGCACCGCGTCACCGCGCCGCGCAGACCGCACGAGGAGGTATTCGCGTTCGCCTTCGATCACCGCAACCAGTTCTTCGAGCTCGCGCAATCGGTCGGCGCGGACGAGACCCGGCTGCCGAAGCTGAAGCGGCTTTTCGTCGATGCGGTCGCCGAGACCGAGACAGCGTTGGGCTTGAGCGGCAGGATCGGCTTGCTCTGTGACGACCGTTACGGGCACGATGCGTTGAATGCAGCGACCGGCCGAGGCTGGTGGATCGGCCGCCCGGTCGAGCTGCCGGGCTCGAATCCGCTGGTGTTCGATCGCGGCCGCTCGGTCGGAACGCAGCTTGTCTCGTGGCCGGCCGAGCATGTCGTCAAATGCCTGGTCAAGTACCACCCCGACGACGCGATAGAGAACCGGCTCGAGAACGAAGCACAGGTGCGCACGCTCTACGATGCGGTGCAGGCGAGCGAACACGAGTTGCTGCTCGAGGTCATTCCGCCGACCGACCTGCCGCGCGCACCCGACACCGTGCTGCGCGCCTTGAAGCGCCTGTACAACCTCGGCATCTATCCCGAGTGGTGGAAGCTCGAGCCGATGCCCGCCGAACAGTGGCGCGCAATCGACGCGCTGATCGCCGAGCGCGATCCGTACTGTCGGGGCGTGGTGCTACTGGGCCTTAACGCCTCCGTTGAAAAGCTTGCCTCCGGGTTTCGCGAAGCACGAGCGAGCGTTACGTGTCGCGGCTTCGCGGTGGGTCGCACGATCTTTTACGAGCCGTCGCGCGCGTGGCTCGCCGGCGAGATCGACGACAGGGCGCTGGTGCAGCGCGTGCGCACGAGCTTCGAGCAGTTGATCGGCGCCTGGCGCGACACGCGCAACGTAGCCGTCAAGGAGCGCGCCGCGTGAGCGGAACGATCCGCCTGACCGTCGCCCAGGCACTGGTGCGCTATCTCGCCGCGCTGCGCGCGGACACGGGGCTTCCCGGCGTCGGAACCGCGCCGCTCTTCGGCGGCGTGTTCGCGATCTTCGGCCACGGCAACGTCGCAGGTATGGGCGAGGCGTTGTACCGCCATCGCGCGGAGCTGCCCACGTATCGCGCCCATAACGAGCAGGCGATGGCGCACGCCGCCATCGCGTACGCGAAGGCGCACATGCGCCGGCGGCTGATGGCGTGCACGACTTCGATCGGGCCCGGGGCGACGAATCTCGTCACCGCGGCCGCGCTCGCGCACGTCAACCGGCTGCCGGTGCTCTTCCTCCCCGGCGACATCTTCGCCTCGCGCGCGCCCGATCCGGTGTTGCAGCAGATCGAGGATTTCCACGACGGCGGCGTCTCCGCGAACGATTGCTTCCGGCCAGTCTCGCGCTATTTCGACCGCATCATGCGCCCCGAGCAATTGCTGACCGCGCTTCCGCGCGCGATCGGCGTGCTCACCGATCCCGCGCTGTGCGGGCCGGTGACGCTCGCGCTGCCGCAGGACGTGCAGACGATGGCCTATGAATATCCGGAAGCGTTCTTCGCGCCAAAAGTCATAGAGTTTCAAGCGGTATGGCCGGATGAGGTTGAGTTGGCGCGCGCCGCGGCGATACTGCGCGACGCGAAGCGCCCGCTGCTGATCGCGGGCGGCGGCGTGCTCTACGGTCTTGCCTCCGACGCGCTCGCCGCATTTGTCGAAGCGCACAGCGTTCCCATCGCCGAGACGCAGGCCGGCAAAGGCGCGCTGCCCTGGGATCATCCTCTGCAACAAGGCGCGATCGGCGTCACCGGGTCGCCGGCGGCCAACGCGTTGGCGCGCGAAGCCGACGTCGTGCTCGCCGTCGGCACGCGGCTGTCCGATTTCACGACGGGGTCGCATTCGCTGTTCGCGCAAGCGAAGCTCGTCCATCTCAACGTCAACGCGTTCGACGCGCGGAAGTGGCGCGGAATCGAGTTCCGCGCCGACGCGAAGCAGGGGCTCGCCGCGCTGTCGCTCGCGCTTCCCGGCTGGCGCTCCGTCGCCGAGTGGCAGACGAAAGCCAGGGGCGAGGCGGATCGCTGGCGTGCCGACATCGCACGCATTACGGGCAAGCGCGACGTCAAGCTGCCGTACGAAGGCGAGGTGATCGGCGCGGTGCAACGCTCGTCTGCGGATTCGACGACGCGCGACATCGTCGTCTGCGCGGCGGGCACGCTGCCCGCCGAGCTGCACAAGCTCTGGCGCACCAGCGTCCCGGGCGGCTATCACATGGAGTACGGCTACTCGTGCATGGGCTACGAGATCGCCGGTGGACTCGGCGTAAAGATGGCGATACCCGACCGCGAGGTGATCGTCATTGTCGGCGATGGGAGCTATCTCATGCTCAACTCCGAGCTTGCGACCTCGGTCCTGCTCGACCAGAAGCTCGTCGTCGTCGTGCTCGACAATCACGGCTACGGCTGCATCAACCGGCTCCAGCAGGCCTGCGGCGGGGCGCCGTTCAACAATCTGTTCGCCGACAGCGTGCAGGGCGGCAGCGGCGCACCGAGGATCGACTTCGCCGCGCACGCCGCGTCGCTCGGCGCGCTGTCCGAAAACGTGAAGACGATCCCCGAGCTGGAAGCCGCGCTCACGCGCGCCCGCGCCGCCGACCGGACCTACGTCGTCTGCATCGAGACCGACCCGAACCGCACGACGGAAGAAGGCGGCTGTTGGTGGGAAGTCGCAGTGCCGGAGGTTTCCGATCGCGACGAGGTGCGCAAGGCGCGCGCCGCTTATGAACACGGCAAGAAGGCACAAAGGCCATGACATCGTCGTTCGACGTCAAGATCGGCATCAATCCGATCTCCTGGACCAACGACGATCTGCCCTGGCTCGGCGGCGAGACGCCGCTCGAAGTCGCGCTGTCCGAGGGCAAGGCGATCGGCTACCAGGGCTTCGAGCTGGGCAACAAGTTCCCGCGCGAGTCCGCCGCGCTGCGTGCGGTGCTCGCGAAGCACGGCCTGGAGCTCGTCTCCGGCTGGTACTCGGGCGAGTTGGCGCGCCGGTCGGCGGAGGAGGAGATCGCCGCGGTCGGCCCACACTTGAAGCTCCTTGCCGACAACGGCGCCGAGGTCATGGTGTACGGCGAAGTCGCGGATGGCATCCAGGGTGCGCCGGTACCGCTGTACCAGCGGCCACGCTTCTTCCGCGATGAGCAGTGGCGGACGTATGCCGACAAGCTGACCGCGTTTGCCAAGCACACGCTCGCGCACGGCGTGCGGCTCGCGTATCACCACCACATGGGCGCGTACGTCGAGACGCCGGCCGACGTCGATCGCTTGATGCCGCTCGTCGGCGACGAGGTCGGGCTCCTGTTCGACAGCGGCCACATGACCTTCGCCGGTGGCGACGCGGTCGCGATGCTCGCCAAGCACGTCCAGCGCGTGTGCCACGTCCACTGCAAGGACGTGCGGCCGCAGGTGCTCAAGCTCGCGCGCAACCGCAACTGGAGCTTCCTCGAGGCCGTCATCAACGGTGTTTTCACGGTGCCCGGCGACGGCGCCGTCGATTTCGCGGCGCTGCTTCGTTTGCTGCACGACCATGGCTATCGCGGCTGGCTGGTGGTCGAGGCGGAGCAGGACCCGGTCGTCGCACCGAGCTATGCGTTCGCGGACAAAGGGTTCCGCCATCTGCGCGATCTCGTCGTGCGTACGAGCAGGGAAGGTGTCGCGGCATGAGCCTTCTCGTCAAAGGCCGCCGCAACGGCAAACAGATCGTCCAGGTCACGCCGCAGTCGGCGGGATGGAAATACGTCGGCTTCGTCGCGTACCGGCTCGCCGCCGGCGAGACGCTCGCCCTCCACGCCGATGGACTCGAGCGTTGCATCGTCGTGCTGCGCGGCACGGTGTCGGTCCGCTCCGGCGCCGATGCCTGGACCGAGATCGGCGAACGCGCGAGCGTATTCGAGGATCGCTCGCCTTACGCGGTTTACCTGCCGCGAGGTGCGGCGGCGGTGGTGACGGCGCATACCGACGCGGAGATCGGTGTCGCGAGCGCACCGGGAACGAGCGCTCGGCCGGCGCGACTGATCGCGCCCTCGGGCATGAAGCGCTTTGCGCGTGGCACGGGCGCGAACAAGCGCTACGTCTGCGACATCCTGCCGGAGAGCGCTCCGGCCGATCACCTGCTCGTCGTCGAGGTGCTTACGCCCGGCGGGCACTCGTCGTCGTATCCACCGCACAAGCACGACACCGACAACCTGCCGGACGAAAGCTCGCTGGAGGAAACGTATTACCACCGCCTGAACCCTGCACAGGGGTTCGCCTTCCAGCGTGTCTACACCGACGACCGCTCGCTCGACGAGTCGATGGCGGTCGAGGATCACGACGTCGTGATGGTGCCGCGCGGCTATCATCCGGTGGTCGTGCCGTTCGGCTACGATTCGTATTACCTCAACGTGATGGCCGGCCCGAGGCGCGAGTGGCATTTCAAGAACGATCCGGTGCACGAGTGGATGCTCAAGCGGTGACGGAGGAAATCGATGACTGATGTTGCACTCTTCGGCGCCGGACGCATCGGCAAGATTCACGCGGGCAACCTCGTCCGCCAGCCCGGGGTCAGGCTCAAGTACGTCGTCGACGTGAACGCGGGCGCAGCCGGCGAGCTGGCGCAGAAATACGGCGCGCAGGTAGGCAGTGCGGATCAGGCGCTCGGCGACGCGGGCGTGAAGGCGGTGGTCATCGGCTCGTCGACCGACACCCACGCCGAGCTGATCCGGCGCGCTGCCACCGCGAAGAAAGCGATCTTTTGCGAGAAGCCGGTCGATCTGTCGTTGGCGCGAGCGCGTGAGTGCCGGCAGGCAGTGGTCGACGCCGGCGTGACCTGCCTGGTCGGTTTCCAGCGCCGCTACGATCCGACGTTCGCAGCGCTCAAGGACCGGCTTGTCGCGGGCGAGATCGGCGAGCCGGAGATGCTCGTGATCACCAGCCGCGATCCCGCCGCGCCGCCGGTCGACTATATCAAGGTGTCCGGCGGCATCTTCAAGGACATGCTGATCCACGACTTCGACATTTTTCGCTGGATCCTCGGCGACGAAGCCGCGAGCGTCTACGCAACGGGGAGCTGCCTCACCGATCCCGCGATCGCAACCGCCGGCGACGTCGACTCGACCGCGGTCACGATCCGCACCAAGAAGGGCCGGCTCGCGCAGATCAACACCTCGCGCCGCGCCGCCTACGGTTACGACCAGCGCTTCGAAGTGCTCGGCAGCAGGGGCATGCTGCAGGCTGGCAACCACACGCCGACGGAAGTCACCGCGGCGACGGCGGAAAACGTGAGCCGCGACAAACCGGAGCATTTCTTTCTCGAACGCTATCGCGTCGCGTATGCCAACGAAATGGCGCATTTCTTCGACGCGCTCACCAAGGGCACGCCGGTGAAAACGTCGATCGACGACGGCGTCAAGGCGCTGGAGCTGGCCGACGCCGCAACGATGTCCTGGCGCGAAAAGCGGATCGTCGAGCTGTGAGGTTACGTCGCGGCCTCGCACATCGACCCCGATGACCACAGCTTCCCGTCTGCGCATCGGGATCGTGGGCCTGGGCCGCCTCGGCCGCCGGCATGCGCAGAATCTCGCCCAGCGCGTGCCGGGCGCCGAGCTGGTGGCCGCCTGCAGCCCCATCGCGGAGGAACTGACCTGGGCAAAAGATACGCTCGGCGTGCGTAACCTCCACGGCGACTACGCCACGCTGCTGGCGCAGGACGACGTCGACGCGGTGTTCCTGGTCACGCCGACCTCGCTCCACCCCGGACAGATCATTGAGGGCCTGCAAGCAGGCAAGCACGTCTTCTGCGAAAAACCGCTCGCGCTCGACCTTGCCGAATGCCGCCGCGTCGAAGCCGAGGCGGCGAAGCACCCGAAGCTCAAGGTGATGATCGGCTACGGGCGCCGGTTCGATCCGAGCTACAGCGACGCGTACGCCAAGGTACGCGCGGGCTCGATCGGCACACCGTTTCTGGTGCGCTCGCAAAACCTCGACATGAACGATCCGTCCGGGTTCTTCGTGCGCTTCGCGCCGACCAGCGGCGGGATCTTCCTCGACTGCAGCGTGCACGACATCGACCTCGCGCGCTGGTTTCTGGGCGCGCCGAAGCCGCTGCGCGCGTTCGCCGCAGGCACGGTCGCGATCCACGAGGGCCTGCGTGAGTTCGGCGACGTCGACAACGGCGTGGCGACCTGCGAGTTCGAAGGCGGCAAGCTCGCCTGCTTCTATGCGTCGCGTACGATGGCGCACGGCCACGAAACCTCGACCGAGATCTTCGGCACGCACGGCCGGCTGGCGATCGGCGAGAACCCGCGGCTGAACCGCGTCGAGATTTCCGACGCGCATGGCGTGCGCAACGAGTGCACGCCGACGTTTTACGAGCGCTTCGAGGAGGCGTTCCTGCGCGAGGCGATGGAGTTCGTGCAGGCAGTGCAGGACGACCGGCCGCCTGCGCTCGCGCTCTACGACGCGACCGAAGCCACGCGCATCGGCATTGCGCTGCGCGAGTCGCTGTTGACGCGGCGCATAGTCGAGCTTTGAGCGCGAAGCCGCACCTCGCCGCGGGCGATCTCGCGCTCATCCTCGCCGTCGTCGCACTTTGGGGGTTCTCGTTCGTCGCGATCAAGGTGGGATTGCGGGAGATCCCGCCGTTCGCCCTCGCGGCGCTGCGTTTCTTCCTCGCCGCGGTCCCGCTGGTGTTTTTCATCAAGCGCCCGCGCATACCCTGGCGCTTCATCGCCGGCTATGGATTCGCGATCGGCGTCTGCCAGTTCGCGCTGCTGTTCCTCGGCATGAAGCTCGGCATGCCCGCGGGCTTGTCTTCGGTCGTGATCCAGCTGCAGATCTTCTTCACCATCGGGCTCGCGATCGCGTTTCTCGGCGATCGCCTGCAAAAGGAGGACCTGATCGGCGCCGCGATCGCTACGGTCGGCGTCGTGCTGCTCGGCGTGTACAAGTTGATGGCCGGCATGACGTCGACGCTGATCGGATTCCTGCTGGTGATCGCCGCCGCGCTGGCGTGGGCCGTCGGCAACGTGGTCGCGAAACGCGCGGCAAAATACGACGACGACATGTTCGGGCTGGTCGTGTGGTCGAGCCTCGTGCCGCCGCTGCCGCTGGCGCTGCTGTCCTACTCGTTCGAGGGCGGCGCGGGCGTATGGTCGGCGGTAACGTCAGCCAGCGTGCTCGCGTGGGGCTGCCTGCTGCTGCTCGCGTGGGGCGCGACGTTGTTCGGCTTCGCGTCCTGGGCAGGGCTGCTGCACCGCTACCCGACGGCGCTGGTGTCGCCGTTCGCGCTGCTGATTCCCGTATCGGGGCTCGCAAGTGGCGCGATTTTCTTGGGCGAAGGGTTGGCGCCACTCCAGATCGCCGGCGTTGTCCTCGTTCTCCTCGGCGTGGCCGAGAACGTCTTCGGCGTGCAGTTGCGCAAGTGGCTGCGGCGCGTGTAACCCTCGGTAGGGGTGGCTCATGCCGGCTTGCCATAGGGCTTTCAATCGGGACTTGCAATCGCCGGCGACGGCCGCATTGTCCTAAGATAGCAGCCTCGCGATGGAACCACGATGACCACCTCTGCGACCGCGCGCATGCCGGCGATCTTCTTCGGCCACGGCAGTCCGATGAATACGCTCGAGCACAACCGTTACACCGAGGCCTGGCGGCAGCTCGGCGCGCTCGCCGGCAAGCCGAAAGCGATCCTCGCGATCTCCGCGCACTGGTTCATCCGCGGCACCGCCGTGACGGCGATGGACCGGCCGAAGACGATCCACGATTTCTATGGTTTCCCGCAGGCGCTGTTCGACGTCCAGTATCCCGCGCCGGGCGATCCGAAGCTCGCCGCGCGCGTGCGCGAGCTGCTCGCCCCGGTCGACGTCCCGCTCGATCAGTCCTGGGGGCTCGACCACGGCACCTGGTCGGTGCTCAAGCACGCGTTCCCGGACGCCGACGTGCCGGTCGTGCAGCTCGCGATCGACGCGACCCAACCCGCGTCGTTTCACCACGCGCTCGGCGTGCATCTGGCGCCATTGCGCGACGAAGGCATGCTCATCGTCGGCAGCGGCAATGTCGTGCACAACCTGCGCCTGATCGGCTGGGGTGGAGGCGCGCCATACGACTGGGCGGTGCGCTTCAACGACTACGTCCGAGACGCGATTGCAG
>JBGPYP010000344.1:0-2768 GCA_041493285.1 Casimicrobiaceae bacterium | reverse complement strand
TACGGCCGAGACGATCAAGAAGACGATCGGCTCCGCGTTTCCGGGCTCCGAAGTCAAGGAGATGGAAGTCAAGGGCCGCAATCTCGCCGAGGGCATCCCGCGCAGCTTTACCGTATCGTCGAACGAAATCCTGGAGGCGCTGACCGATCCGCTGAACAGCATCGTCTCGGCGGTCAAGAGCGCTTTGGAGCGAACGCCGCCGGAACTCGGCGCCGACATCGCCGAGCGCGGCATGGTGCTGACCGGCGGCGGTGCGCTCTTGCGCGACGTCGATCGCCTGCTGATGGAAGAAACGGGCTTGCCGGTCATCGTCGCCGACGACCCGCTGACCTGCGTCGTGCTCGGCTGCGGCAAGGCGCTTGAGAACATGGAAAAGCTCTCCACCATCTTTACCTCCGACTGAGTAACGGGGTCAGACCCCGATTACCCAGTGGGCGCCAAGTGAACCGCAATCGCTTTGCGGGTCGGTAATCGGCGTCTGACCCCATTCGCGATGCGCCACATCCCGGTCGAGCCGCTACCGTTCTTTCATCGCGGTCCCTCGCCGCTGACCCGGCTGGCGCTCTTCGGCCTGTTGTCGCTGGTATTGCTGTTCGCCGACACGCGCTACCGGTACCTCGAGAACGTCCGCCAGACCGTGGCCTCCGCGCTCTATCCGCTGCAGCGCGTGCTGCAACTGCCGGGCGAGGCGCTCGCCTACGTCGCGACGTATCTCTCCTCGCAACGGGCGCTGGCCGGGGACAATACGACGCTCAAGGAGCGACTGCTCGTGGAGGCGCCCGCGGTCCAGGGCTACCAGTCGCTCGAGCAGGAGAACGCGCGGCTGCGCTCGCTGCTCAGGGTCGAGACGCGCTTTCACGGCGCGGCGACCGCGGCCGAAGTGCTCTACTCGGGGCGCGATCCGTTCACGCAGAAGCTTTTCGTCGACAAGGGGGAGGCCGCGGGCGTGCAACCGGGGCAGGCGGTCATCGACGAAACCGGCGTCGTCGGCCAGGTAACGCGCGTGTTCCCGTACATGGCCGAGGTGACGCTCGTCACGGACAAGGACCACGCGGTGCCGGTGAAGGTCGAGAGGAGCGGCGTGCGCAGCGTGATGTACGGCGCGGGCAGCGGCCGCCTGCCGGAGTTGCGCTTTCTGTCGCCGAACGCCGAGGTCCAGCCGGGCGATCGCCTGGTGACCTCGGGCATCGACGGCACGTATCCCGCGGGCCTCGCGGTGGCGCAGGTGGCGTCGGTCGAGCGCGAGACCGGGCAGATTTTCGCGCGCGTGACCTGCAAGCCGCTTGCCGGAGTCGAGAAAAGTCCGCACGTCCTCGTCCTGGGGCTGGCCGCCGCGGCGGCGCCCCCGCGACCGGAAGAGCCCGCAGAGTCCGACGCGTCGCGCAAGGGGCGCGGCAAGAGGCGGATATGAGAGCGGTTGGCTAGACTGTCTTGACGATGCCGCAACTCTCGACCTTCACGGCCGCGCAACCCGAGGAGATCCTGTTCCCGGTGCGGCCGTGGTTTGTCGTACTGACGCTCTTCTTCGGCCTGGTCGGCAACATTCTCCCCGTGAGCGGCGTCGCGCTGGCGCTTAAGCCCGACTTCCTTGCGCTGGTGCTCCTGTACTGGTGCATCCGCGAGCCGCGGCTGATCAGCGTGGGGATCGCTTGGTGCCTCGGATTGCTGATGGACGTTGCCGACGCCACCGTATTCGGCCAGCACGCGCTCGCGTACGCCGTGCTCGCCTACGCCGCCGAGTATTTCCGCCGGCGCGTGCTGCGCTTTCCGCTCTGGCAGCAGGCGGCGCAGGTCGCCGTGCTGCTTCTGTTCTGCGCCGGACTGGTGCTCCTCGTGCGCGTGGTCGGCGGCGCCCCGGTGCCGCGCTGGACCTACGCCGTCGGGCCTCTGGTCGGCGCGTTCCTTTGGCCCATGGTGACGGTGTTGCTGCAGTGGCCGCAGCGGCCGCGGCGCTCGCGGGCGGAGCGCTGAGCGCCGATGCGCCGTCTTTTCGTCAACCGCAAGAATTCGTTCTCCGCCCTCGCGGAGCCCGAGCTCAAGAATCCGGAGCGCGAGCTGTTCTATTTCCGCCGCCGGCTGACGATCGCCTCGGCGCTGATCGTGATCGGCGTTGCGGGTCTGTTCGGCCGCTTCGTGTATCTGCAGGTTTTCCAGCACCGTCACTACCAGACGCTCGCGGAGAGCAATCGGATCGCCATTGTGCCGATCGTTCCCAATCGCGGCGTCATCACCGATCGCAACGGCATCGTCGTGGCCCAGAGCTATTCGGCGTACACGCTCGAGGTGACGCCTTCGCGCGTGCAGAACCTCGACGAGACGATCGACCAGCTCGCCCAGCTCGTCGACATCCAGCCGCGCGACCGCAAGCGCCTCAAGCGGCTGCTCGAGGAAACCAAGAACTTCGAGAGCCTGCCGTTGCGGACGCGTCTTTCCGACGAAGAGGTGGCGCGCTTCGCGGTCAACCGCTACCGTTTCCCCGGCGTGGAGATCAAGGCGCGGTTATTCCGCCAATACCCGTTCGGCGAGCTCGCCTCGCACGTGATCGGCTACATCGGCCGCATCAACGATCGCGACGTCGAGCGCATCGACGACTGGGACGAAACCGCCAATTACAAGGGCTCGGACTACATCGGCAAGGTCGGCCTCGAGCTGTCCTACGAGCGCGAGCTGCACGGCACGACCGGCGTTGAGGAGGTCGAGGTCGATGCCGGCGGCCGCGCCGTGCGCACGCTCTCGCGCACTCCGCCGATCTCGGGCAACAACCTGAG
>JBGPYP010000357.1:0-2595 GCA_041493285.1 Casimicrobiaceae bacterium | reverse complement strand
GTCGACTCGCCACGCGCGATCCCCATCCTGCGCATGGGGCGACCGGCGAGGCGGAGCGAGGCTCCGCGAACGCATGCGAGTGGAGGCGACCCGAGCCGGACGCAAGGGCCGACAACGCGACGCAGCGCGTGCAAGCGGCGGTCGCGGAGGCCCCTCGCCGCGGGCTCGCACCGCTAGGCGCCATTCCGGCGCGGCCGCTTGCGAACGTGCGTGCGCCCGAAGCACACCATGACGGCCGCCAGCGCCAAGGCGATGGCCAGCGGCGAGACGAGCAGCGTCGCGAGCCAGTTCCACGTGCCGCCAGGATCGAGCGTGGTCAGGCATAAGTAGACGGCGGTCGGGGAGACGATCGTCGCCACAGCCGACGCCCGGATCGTGTCGCGGAAGAACCGCTCAGCGGCGACGCCGATCAGGACCGGCAGCAGGATCAAGACGACGAGCGGTTCCACGGCCTGAGGTGGAGGGATCCGATGGGTGGTCGAGGTTGTCGAGTCCGAAGGCACGCGTCCGCTTGCGCGGCAGCAATCACGCGCACACCGCCAAGTTTAGGAGCACTCCGGGGACGGGTAAATAGCGCGGTGTCCTCCGCGAAGCAACCCGCGTGGCCCCCAAAGCTCAGGCGATGGTGGGGTTCTAGGTGGAGTCCTCCGGCCAGATCACCGTGTAGTCCTTGCCGCCGACCGGGCGATACGCCGCCACGACGGCCTCGAGCAGGCCCTTGCGCTCGAGTACCGGGCTCATGCCGCTGAACGCGCTCACGGGGTCGCTGGTAAGCATGAAAATCTTGCACTCGTCGGACCCCACGTCGCGGCCGTCGAGAACGATGAGCTCACCGAGCCGCTCGACGAGCGCGGCCTCGAGCGCGACGATCTCCTCGAAATCGTCGAACGTGTCGCCCACGAACCGGAGCGCGAGCTGATAGCGCACGATCGGCGGAAACCCTAGCGATCGCGACCCGGAAAGCGCGCCCGTGCCGTACGCGTCAGCGCACGAAGAGCTGCCATGCCAGGACGGCCTGGGCGAAGAACCCCGCCGCGAACGCGAGCGTGCGAACCCACGGCATCGCCGCCGTGTAGGCGAATAAGTGCACGACGCGGGCCCAGAAATAGACTGCGCAGGCGAGCACCGTCGCATTGTTGCTGACGCCGGCCGCGTGCGCGGCAAGGACCAGCGCCGCGAACACGACCAGATTCTCGACGGCGTTCGCGTGCGCCGCTTTCATTCGTCGCGCCCACGGCGACTGAGGTTTCGGGCTCTCCGGATACCCGACCGTGTCGGCCAGGCCCCAGACCGCGATCCGATCCAGGATGTACGGAATCCACATGACGCCGGTCAACGCGGTCACCGCGACGAGATACATGAGTTCGGTATTCATTGTGTCCTCCTTGTCGAGCGCGTGTTTAGTGCTGTTTGTCGCGTCAGGCCTTGACCGCATCGGATGCGTGGCCGGCGGCGCGCTCGGCTCCAACCAAACGCCTCCACAGGAACGCAACGACCGCGACCGCCGATCCTGCGAGCGAAACGATCGCCAGCAACGGAACTACGACCAGCCACAGCACCAGGAACGGCAGCGACTCTGCGAGCGTAGGCACCAGGCGCCATGCCGCCCAGCCGAGTGCGAACGCGAAGACCGCCTGTGCGAACCAGCCGGCGGCGTAGGCCGCCCAGCGCAGGAAGTAGCGGCTGCGCAACTCGCGGCGTAGCGGCACCGGACCGAGGCGCGTGAACACGATGCGGCCGAGCCAGCTGTCGGAATAGCGCGCGAGCAAACAGATCGCCACGAGCACGATCGTCGAGAAGATCGCGATGTCGATGAAATGGCGCATCAGGCGCGGCGATGGAGGCCGCTGAACGCACCGGCCGCGAGGCCTCCAACGATGGTCATGCGGATGATCGCCAATAATCTGCGGCGGGGCAAGCGGCTCGAGCGCGGCCTGAGCCGCGGCGAAGGCGGCCTTGCCGCGTATCGGCGGCCGGCCGGGCACGAGGAACACGACGTCGTCGGCCATCAGGCCCAGGACGCGTTCATGATCACCCGCTGCCGACGCGCCCATCCACGTGGCGACAAGATCGCGGATCGCTTGCTCGTCTCTGTCCATCGGGTCGCGTTGGGCGTGTCCGCTCAGGCCGGCAGGCATCATGGGTGCGTGCTTTCCCGTTGGACGGAGACGCCGCCCCGCGGGGTCATCGTCGACACCGGCCCCGTGGGGTCCGAGCCACTCGCCGAACCGAGCCGACCGCCGCGGAGCGGACGGCGCGCAGGCGCCGCCTGCGGCGGTCCGCGTCGAGCCACGCCGGACGCCGCGCGACGGCGGCCGTAGATGGCTACTTGCGGTCGACGACCAATAGCACGACACCCGCGACCATCACCGCGATGCTGGCCCAGCTCGGAATGACGGTTGTCTCCTTTTCGGCGACCGAGAACTTGAATGGCCCGATGTGGCCCTCATGCGTTTCCTTGGTGTACTCGAAGTGGCCATAGATCAGTCCCAAAAGGCCGCCAACCAGGAGGACGATCCCGAGTATTTTTGTGCCGCTCATATCTCCCTCCGCTAAACCAAAGTTATTGATCCGAAATCGACACCCAAGTCCAAT
>JBGPYP010000060.1:0-10777 GCA_041493285.1 Casimicrobiaceae bacterium | reverse complement strand
CGACTCTGCCCCTACTTTCCCGGCCGGGACCGCGATGGCGCAGATCGCGGCGAAAGTCGAGTCTGACTCTGACCCTACTTTTCCCGCGCCTCGCCGGTCGCCCCACGCGCAGTGCGGCGGATCGCGCGAAGGCGAGTCGCGGCAGCGGCCGTCGCGCGATCGCATGTTGCGCGAGACCATGCAAGGACGCGCGCGGGGCCGCCGGGCTCAATCGGGTCTAGTTCGAATTGATGCGCACCCGCAACATGCGCTGGTCGTACTCCGCCTCGGTCGCCTTGGTGATCTCCTTGCCGTCGGCGGCGTAGACGCGACCGGCGTTGCGGCGGCAAACCTCGCGCTCGTACTGGCACGGGCCCATTTCGGGGTTCTTTTCGCACAGAGCCGCAACCTTGGGCACGAACTCGATCGCGGTGACGCTGCGCTGGTCGCCGAAGCCGACCACGCAGACGTAGATCGCGCCGGCGGGGATCGCGACCGGCGGCTCCGCCGGGACGGTGGGCGCCGCCGCCGGCGGCGGGGGCGGAACGGGCCGGCGGACCACCGGCGGGGCCGGCGCACCGGCTTCGGGCAGCATCACGGGCGGGCCGGCGGGTGGTGGCGTGCATCCGGCCAGGATCGCGGCACTGGCGAAGACGGCGGCGGCGCGGATTGGCTTCATTGCGGTTTTCCAAGGCGTTCCCCGGGTCGGCCGGGGCCCTTCCGGCGGCCTCCTTGACCGCTCCGCGCAGAGTGTACCGCCGTGTGTCGGCGACAGCACCGACTCGCCACGCGCGGATCCCCACTCGCTGCGCTCGCGGGGTGACCGGCGAGGCGGAGCGAGGCTCCACGAGCAGAGCGAGTGGAGGCGACCTGAGCCGGGCGCGAGGGCCGACGACGCAACGGGGCGTCGGCGGGCTAGCGTGGCGGAGGCCCCTCGCCGCGGGCTCCCACCGCTGGGAGCCAGCGCGCCACGGCCGAGTCCCTCACGCGGGCGCCCGTTCAAGCCTCCCATGGGGCCAGCACCCCTTCAGTTCGACGCCGATTTCTGGTAAGATTACCTGCGATAAGTAAGAGAAGTAAGCGAAATGGGCTCGACAGCCCATTTTTTTTTACTCTTTCGATTTTTTGAGGCTATAGCAGTGCTGGTGAGGCTACCCGAATTGTTGGAACGCACGTTGCCCCCGCTGGGCTACGAGATGGTCGACTGCGACGTGTCGACCGGGGGCCGGCTCGTGCGCGTGTTCATCGACAAGCCGGGCGGCGTCAACGTCGAGGATTGCGCGCAGGTAAGCAATCATCTGACGCACCTGTTCGCTGCGGAGGGCGTCGAGTACGACCGGTTGGAGGTCTCGTCGCCCGGATTGGATCGGCCGTTGAAGAAGGCAGAGGATTTCGTGCGCTTCGACGGCATGGAGGCAAAGTTCAAGCTGCGCGAGCCGATCGGCAACTCCAGGCGCGTCAAAGGCGTCCTGCGCGGGGTCGATGCCGGAGTGGTGCGGGTGGAAACCCCAGAAGGGATGCACGCTATCTCGCTCGCCAATATCGACAAGGCCAGGCTGGTGCCGAAGATTGAGTGGAGAAACACGAGATGAACCGCGAATTGCTGCTTCTCGTCGACGCGCTGGCGCGCGAAAAGAACGTGCCCAAGGAGATCGTATTCCAGGCGCTCGAGGCCGCGCTCGCGTCGGCGACCAAGAAGAAGTACGCCGACAACATCGACGCGCGCGTGTCGATCGATCGCGAGACCGGCGACTACGAGTCGTTCCGGCGCTGGACCGTCGTGCCCGACGAGGAGCATGAGGAGCCCGCGCATCAGATCGCGATTACCGACGCCGCCGAGCGCGATCCCCCGCTGGAGCTCGGTGACGTGGTCGAGGAGCCGCTCGAGCCGGTCGACTTCGGGCGGATCGGCGCGCAGGCCGCGAAGCAGGTGATCCTGCAAAAGATCCGCGACGCCGAGCGCGAGCAGATCCTGAACGACTTCCTCGAGCGCCAGGACAACCTGCTCACGGGCACGGCGAAGCGCATCGAGCGCGGCAACGTGATCGTCGAGTCGGGCCGCATCGAGGGCATGATCCCGCGCGACCAGCTCATCCCGAAGGAGAACCTGCGCGTCGGCGACCGCGTGCGCGCGTACGTGACCAAGATCGAGGCGCAGGCGCGCGGGCCGCAACTCCTGCTGTCGCGCATCGTTCCCGAGCTTCTGGAACGGCTGTTCGAGCTGGAAGTGCCGGAGATCGAGGAGGGCCTTATCGAAATCAAAGCGGCGGCGCGCGACCCAGGTGTTAGGGCCAAGATCGCAGTTAAGTCGAACGATCCGCGGCTCGATCCCCAGGGCACCTGCATCGGCATGCGCGGCTCCCGCGTCACCGCGGTGACCAACGAGCTCGCGGGCGAGCGCGTCGACATCGTTCTGTATTCGGACGATCCGGCCAAGTTCGTCGTCAACGCGCTCTCGCCAGCGGAAATCTCCAGCATCGTCGTCGACGAGGAGAAGCACGCCATGGACGTCGTCGTCGACGAGGAGAACCTGGCGATGGCGATCGGCCGCAGCGGGCAGAACGTGCGGCTCGCTTCCGAGCTGACCGGCTGGGAAATCAATCTTATGGGCGTCGAGGAATCGCAGCAGAAGCATCAGGCAGAGAGCGAGAAACTCCGCGCGCTGTTCACGGACAAGCTCGACGTCGATCAAGAGGTCGCCGATATCCTGATCCAGGAGGGCTTTTCCACACTGGAAGAGATCGCCTACGTACCACTGACAGAGATGCTGGAAATCGAATCGTTCGACGAGGAGACGGTGAACGAGTTGCGCAGCCGTGCGCGCAACGCGCTGCTGACCGAGGCGATCTCGCGCGAGGAGTCCGTCGAGCACGTGTCCGAGGATTTGCTGAACCTCGAAGGCATGGACACCGAAACGGCAGGACTGCTGGCCGAGAAGGGCATCACCAACCGCGATGCGCTGGCCGATCTCGCCGTCGACGAGCTGACCGAGCTTACGGGGATTCCTGCCGAGCGCGCGCAGGACCTCATCATGAAGGCGCGCGCACACTGGTTCGAAGACGCGGAGCAAAGCCCCGCGGAAGAAAGTCAGTAAGCAAAGCCTGCACTCGATGCAGGCTGGAGAAAGATCATGCCCCAGACAACGATCGAAAAATTCGCGACCGAGCTGAAGATGCCCTCGGGCATTCTGCTCGAGCAGCTCGCCAACGCGGGCGTCGCCGGCAAGAAGGAAGGCGACAAGCTCTCCGAGCAGGACAAGACGCGGCTGCTCGACTACCTACGCAAGCAGCACGGCGGCCAGGATCAGAAGAAGAAGATCACGCTGACGCGCAAGCGGACTTCCGAGATCAAGGCCGCGGACAGTACCGGCCGGGCGCGCACGATCCAGGTCGAGGTCCGGAAGAAGCGCGTCTTCGTCAAGCGCGATGGCGCCGACGCCGCCGTTCCACCCGAAGAAACCGTACCGTCGCAGCCGGTTGTTTCGGCCGCGGAAACGGCGGCGCGCGCAGAGGAAGCGCGTAAGGCGCAGGCGTTGATCGCCAAGCAGCAGGAAGAGGTGCAGCAGAAGCACGAGCAGGCGGCGAAGCGCAAGACCAAGAAGGAAACGGAAGCCGAGGAAGCCGCGGCCAAGGCCGCGGCGGCCGCGGCACCCAAGGCGAAGGAAGCGGTGGCGCAACCTGTCGCGGAAGCGAAGCCCGCGGCGAAGACCGAGGGCACGCTGCACAAGCCGGTAACCAAGCCCGGCGCGAAAAAAGACAAGTCGCGCAAGCCTTCCGCGACCGCGTTCCAGGAAGAGGCCGCGCGCCGGCGCGCCTTGAAGCTGCGCGGCGGCGACGCCGCCAGCGCCGCGACGACGGCGTGGAAGCAGCCGAAGGGCGGCAAGCATCGCCACGAGGAAGGCGAGGAAGAGGGCGACGCGACCCATGCCGCCGCGCTGGAACCGGTCACCCGCGAGATTTCGGTGTCGGAGACGATTTCTGTCGCCGAACTGGCGCACAAGATGGCGGTGAAGGCCGTGGAAGTCATCAAGGTCATGATGAAGCTCGGCACCATGGTCACGATCAACCAGGTCCTCGACCAGGAAACCGCGATGATCGTGGTCCAGGAGATGGGCCACAAGGCGATCGCCGCGAAGCTCGACGACCCCGACTCGCTGCTCGCGGAATCGGCGCAGGCTCCGACCGCCGAATCGTTGCCGCGGCCTCCGGTCGTAACGGTGATGGGCCACGTCGATCACGGCAAGACTTCGCTGCTCGACTTCATCCGCCGCACGCGCGTGGCCAGCGGCGAGGCAGGCGGCATAACGCAGCACATCGGCGCGTATCACGTCGAAACGCCAAAGGGCGTGATCACCTTCCTCGACACGCCCGGCCACGAGGCGTTCACGGCGATGCGTGCGCGCGGCGCCAATCTGACCGACATCGTCGTGCTGGTCATCGCCGCGGACGACGGCGTCATGCCGCAGACCAAGGAGGCGATCGCGCATGCCAGGGCGGGCAAGGCGCCGATCGTGGTCGCGATCAACAAGATCGACAAGCCGGAAGCCAATCCCGCGCGGGTCAAGCAGGAACTGGTCGCCGAGAGCGTGCTGCCCGAGGAATACGGGGGCGATGCGCAGTTCGTCGAGGTGTCGGCGAAAACGGGTCAGGGGATCGACAATCTCCTCGACGCTATTCTCCTGCAAGCCGAAGTGCTCGAACTCAAGGCGCCTAGGGATGCGCATGCGAAGGGGATAGTGATCGAGTCGCGTCTCGATAAGGGCAAAGGCCCGCTCGCGACGGTGCTGGTGCAGTCCGGAACGCTCAAGCGCGGCGACATCGTGCTCGCCGGTGCGGTGTTCGGCCGCGTGCGCGCGATGACCGACGAAACGGGCAAGAGCGTGCAGAACGCCGGCCCGGCGATTCCGGTCGAGATCCAGGGTCTGTCCGACGTCCCGCTCGCCGGCGAGGAGGTGATGGTGCTGGGCGACGAGCGGAAGGCGCGTGAGATCGCGCTCTTCCGGCAGGGGAAGTTCCGCGACGTCAAGCTCGCCAAGCAGCAGGCGGCGAAGCTGGAAAGCATGTTCACGGAGGGCGCCGAGCACGAGGTCAAGACGCTGACGCTGATCATCAAGGCCGACGTGCAGGGCAGCTACGAGGCGCTGTCGATGGCGCTGGCGAAGCTTTCCACCGGCGAGGTCAAGGTCAACATCGTCCACGCCGCCGTCGGCGGCATCACCGAGTCCGACGTCAACCTGGCGCTGGCCTCGAAGGCGGTCATCATCGGCTTCAACACGCGCGCCGATGTCGCCTCGCGCAAGCTTGCCGAGCACAACGGCGTCGACATCCGCTACTACAACATCATCTACGAGGCGGTCGACGAGGTGAAGGCGGCGCTCTCGGGCATGCTCACGCCGGACAAGAAGGAAAGCCAGCTCGGGCTGATCGAGGTGCGCGAGGTGTACAAGATCTCCAAGGTCGGAACGGTCGCGGGTTGCTACGTCCTCGAAGGCCTGGTGCGCCGCGGCGCGAAGGTTCGCCTGTTGCGCGACAACGTCGTCATCCACGACGGCGAGCTCGACTCGCTCAAGCGCTTCAAGGATGACGTGCGCGAGGTTAAGGCCGGCTTCGAATGCGGCCTGTCGGTGAAGGGTTTCAACGACATCGAGAAGGGCGATCAGCTCGAGGTTTACGAGATCGTCGAGGTGTCTCGTACACTCTAGGCTTAGGCGCCGGGCGTAAAGCTGCTGCGCGCGCCGCCTTGAATCCGGGGCTGCTCGCGACGCTTTCCGCCTCGGCGGGCAGTGTTGCGCGGAGTCGATCATGAAAAAGCACACACAACGCGCGCAGCGCGTCGGCGACCAGATCCAGCGCGAACTTGCCGATCTGCTGCGTCTCCACGTCAAGGATCCCCGCATCGGCATGGTGACGGTCACCGCGGTCGAGGTCTCGCCGGACCTGTCGCATGCCAAGGTCTTCTTCACTCACCTCGCCGGCGCCGAGCACGCGCCCGCGGCGGTCGAGGCGCTGCAGTATACGGCAGGCTATCTGCGCAGCGAGCTCTCGCACCGCCTCAAGCTCTACAGCGTGCCGCAACTCCACTTCGCCTACGACGATTCGATCGAGTCAGGCCTGCGGCTGTCGAAGCTGATCGACGACGCCGTCGCCGAAGACCGCAAGCACTCTTCGTAACATGACCGAGACGATGTCATCCGCCCGCACGAAACGGCGGATCGACGGCGTCCTCCTTCTCGACAAGCCCAAGGGCCTGTCGTCCAATGCGGCACTACAGCGCGCGAAGCGTTTGTATCGCGCCGAGAAGGCAGGCCATACCGGGACACTCGACCCGCTGGCGACGGGGTTGCTGCCGATCTGCTTCGGCGAGGCGACCAAGTTCGCGCAGCTGCTGCTCGACGCCGACAAGACGTATGTCGCAACCCTGCGCCTCGGAACGACGACGACGACCGGCGACGCCGAAGGCGAGGTCGTCGCCGCGCGCGCCGTCGCGGCTTCGCGCCAGGACCTCGAAGCCGTGCTGCCGCGCTTCATGGGCCGGATCGCGCAGGTGCCGCCGCGCTATTCGGCGCTCAAGCGCGACGGCCGCAAATACTACGAGTACGCGCGCGAGGGCGTGGAGATCGTGCGCACAGCGCGCGAGGTGGAGGTCCGCGCCATCGGACTCGTGTCGTGGCGAGCACCGGAGGCCGAGCTCTCCGTGCGCTGCGGCAAAGGTACCTATATCCGCGCACTCGCGGAAGACATCGGCGAGGCGCTCGGCTGCGGCGCGCATCTCGCGGCGCTGTCGCGCACGGCCGCAGGCGAGTTCACGCTTGCCGGTGCGATCACGCTAGACACGCTGGAGCAACGCACCGAAACCGAGCGTGATGCCGCGCTCCTCCCGGTCGATGCACTGGTGGCGGGGCTCAACCGGCTCGACTTCGACGGCGCCGATGCGATCCGGCTAGTACAGGGCCGGCCGATCGCCTGCGCCGGTTTGGCTGACGGCATCGTGCGCGTCTACGCCGCGGGCGCTTTCGCGGGCGTCGCCGACGTCAGCGACGGCGTCGTTCAGGCGCGCCGGCTGGTCGCACAAGCGTGCCGGCGCTCCGACACGTCCGTCGCTCGCATTTAAGCCCATAACTCGCTTGAATCCTAAGCATTTTTCGGGTTACAATCGCGCTCTTTCGCGAGGTTTGGAGCAAGCTAATGTCTGTTACGGTTCAGGAGAAGGCCAAGGTCATTGCCGACCACCAGCGGGTGAAGGGCGATACCGGGTCGCCCGAGGTGCAGATCGCGCTGCTGACGGCGCGAATCAACGGGCTCAACGACCACTTCAAGGTCAACGTCAAGGACCATCATTCCCGGCGCGGGCTTTTGCGCATGGTGTCGCGCCGCCGCAAGCTGCTCGACTACCTCAAGACGCGCAATACCGACATCTATCGCGCGCTGATCGAGAAGCTCGGTCTGCGCAAATAGTGAGCATCGTCATCGCGCGGCCGCAGCAGCGACTCATTTCTCGATGCATGCCACCGCTCCCGCTTTACTGATCAACCCGCCAATGGCCGCGCTCTCAGTTGATAGTTGATAATTGACAGCTGAGCTGAGGCGGCCATTGACGCTTCCGGACTTTTGAGGACAACCGTGTCTATCACCAGAAAATCGATCCCATACGGCAAGCACACGCTGACGCTGGAGACGGGCGAAATCGCCCGTCAGGCGGGCGGCGCGGTACTCGCCAGCCTCGACGACAGCGTCGTGCTCGTCACCGTCGTCGCCGCCAAGCAGGCAAAGCCGGGGCAGGACTTCTTTCCTCTGACCGTCGATTATCAGGAAAAAACCTACGCCGCCGGCCGCATTCCCGGCGGCTTCTTCAGGCGCGAAGGCCGCCCGTCCGAAAAGGAAACGCTCACCTGTCGCCTGATCGACCGGCCGATCCGGCCGCTGTTTCCTGACGGCTTCTACAACGAAGTGCAGGTGATCGCAACGGTGATGTCGGTCGATCCGGAGATCGATCCCGACATTCCGGCTTTGATCGGCGCCTCGGCGGCGATCGCGCTCTCCGGCATTCCGTTCGACGGCCCCATCGGCGCGGCGCGCGTCGGCTATCTCGACGGCCAGTACGTGCTCAACCCGACAAAAACGGAGCTGACCACCTCGAAGCTCGACCTCGTCGTCGCCGGCACCGAAGCCGCGGTTCTGATGGTCGAGTCGGAAGCGAAGGAACTCCCCGAGGAAGTGATGCTCGGCGCGGTCGTCTACGGCCATCAGCAGCAGCAGGCAGTGATCGACCTCATCCATTCGCTGGTCGAGGAAGCGGGGAAGCCGCTCTGGAATTGGCAACCACCGGCGAAGGACGAAGCGCTGATCGCCAAGGTCGCTGCCGCCGCGGAAGCCGATCTGCGCGCGGCCTATGCTCTGCGCCAGAAGCAAGCGCGCCAGCAACGCCTGAAGGAGATCACGCAGAAGGTCGAGTCTGAATGCCTCGCTCCCGATGCCGATGCCGACGCGAAGAACCACGTCGGCAATCTGCTGTTCGACCTGGAAGCCAAGCTCGTCCGCAACCAGATCCTGTCCGGCGATCCGCGCATCGACGGCCGCGACACGCGGACCGTTCGGCCGATATCGATCCGCACCAGCGCATTGCCGCGCACGCACGGCTCGGCGCTGTTCACCCGCGGCGAGACGCAGGCGATGGTGGTCGCGACGCTGGGCACCGTGCGCGACGAGCAGATCATCGACGCGCTGATGGGCGAATACCGCGAGCGCTTCATGTTCCATTACAACATGCCGCCGTACGCCACCGGCGAAACCGGCCGCGTCGGCAGCCCGAAGCGGCGCGAAATCGGCCACGGCCGGCTCGCCAAGCGAGCACTCATCGCGGTCCTGCCGACCGGCGAGGAATTCGCCTATTCGATCCGCGTCGTCTCCGAGATCACCGAGTCGAACGGCAGCTCGTCGATGGCGTCGGTCTGCGGCGCGAGCCTCGCGCTGATGGATGCCGGCGTGCCGATGAAGGCGCACGTCGCCGGCATTGCGATGGGGCTGATCAAGGACGGCAACCGCTTCGCGGTGCTCTCCGACATCCTCGGCGACGAGGATCATCTCGGCGACATGGATTTCAAGGTCGCCGGCACCGACCATGGCGTGACCGCCCTGCAGATGGACATCAAGATCCAGGGCATCACCAAGGAGATCATGGCGGTCGCGCTGTCGCAGGCACGCGAGGGACGGATGCACATCCTGCACCGGATGCAGGACGCGCTGCCGCACGCGCGCACCGAGCTCTCGCAGCACGCGCCGCGGATGATGACCTTCAAGATCAATCCCGAGAAGATCCGCGACGTGATCGGCAAGGGCGGCTCGGTAATTCGCGCGCTGACCGAGGAAACGGGCACGACGATCGACATCCAGGACGACGGCATGGTGACGATCGCGTCGGTCAACGCTGACGCGTGCAACGCGGCGCGCAAGCGCATCGAAGAAATTACCGCCGACGTCGAGGTCGGCAAGATCTACGAAGGCACCGTGCTGCGCTTGCTCGACTTCGGTGCGATCGTGCAGATCCTTCCCGGCCGCGACGGCTTGCTGCACATCTCGCAGATCGCCAAGGAGCGCGTCAACAACGTCTCCGACTACGTCAAGGAAGGCCAGGTGGTCCGCGTCAAGGTGCTCGAAGCCGACGAAAAGGGCCGCGTGCGGCTGTCGATGAAGGCCGCTACCGAAGACGCTGCCGCGGCCGCGCGCGCACCAACCGAAGCTCCGGCCACACCGGCGGCCTGATCGCCGACTCACGGCACGCAAGAGAAGAGGGGGCCGCGGGGCCCCCTCTTTGCATTTCGACGGAGAGCAACGATGAGTTCGAAGTCCGCGCGCATCGAGCGTGACACGTTCGGTCCGATCGAAGTCCCGGCGGACAGGCTCTGGGGTGCGCAGACACAGCGCTCGCTCGAGCATTTCCGCATCTCGACCGAGAAGATGCCGGCCGCGGTGATCCGGGCCCTTCTGATCGTCAAGCGGAGCGCCGCGCGCGTGAACATCGCTCTGGGTACGCTCGACCGGGCCAAGGCCGAGGCGATCATCGCCGCCGCGGACGAGGCGCTTGCCGGAAAGCATGCCGAAGAATTCCCGCTCGCGATCTGGCAGACCGGGTCGGGCACGCAGACCAACATGAACGTCAACGAAGTGCTGGCGAACCGCGCCTCCGAAATCCTCGGCGGTCCGCGTGGCGAGGGCCGGCTCGTCCATCCGAACGACGACGTCAACCGTGGTCAGTCGTCGAATGACGTATTTCCGACCGCGATGAACCTCGCCGCGGCGGAGACTGTATCGCGTGATCTTTTGCCCGCGTTGAAAGTGCTGCGCGCCACGCTGGCGGCGAAGGCGGCCGCGTTCACCGACATCATCAAGATCGGCCGTACGCATCTGCAGGATGCCACGCCGCTGAGCCTGGGCCAGGAGTTCTCCGGCTACGCCGCGCAGTTGGAGTACGCGACACGCCATGTCGAGGCTGCGCTGCCGCACGTCTTCGAGCTGGCGCAGGGTGGCACCGCGGTGGGCACCGGACTCAACACGCATCCAGAATTCGGCGCGCGTGTCGCCGCCGACGTCGCCGCGTATACCGGATTGCCGTTCGTCTCGGCGCCCAACAAGTTCGCCGCGCTCGCCGCCCACGACGCGCTGGTGATGGCGAGCGGCGCGCTCCGCACGCTGGCCGTCTCGCTGATGAAGATCGCCAACGACCTGCGCTGGCTCGGCTCCGGCCCGCGTGCCGGCCTCGGCGAGCTGCGGCTGCCGGAGAACGAGCCGGGCTCGTCGATCAT